>CAJXVK010000106.1 GCA_913060735.1 uncultured Cellvibrionales bacterium | reverse complement strand
CTCTCTGGTCTCGTGGGCTCGGAGATGTGTATAAGAGACAGGTAGATGCCACCTTTGTTGAAAAGCATCTGGGCGAGCTGGCCAGCAATGAAGATCTAACTCGATTTATTCTGTAGAGCCTTCTTGTGAACTTTGATATGCCCGTTCCCAGTCGCATTGTCGTCAGCGAATCCAAAGATGCCCTGCATATGGAATATCAGGGGGATGTGCGTTTTCAACTGCCAGCCGAGTACCTGCGCGTTTTTTCCCCTAGCGCGGAGGTGCGCGGCCACGGCAAAGGGCAGGAAGTACTGCAGACTGGCAAGCGCCATGTATGTATTAGCGCGCTGGAAAAATCTGGTAACTACGCAATTCGCATTACCTTTAGCGACGGTCATGATAGCGGAATCTTTTCTTGGGACTACCTGTTTGAGTTGGGGTCCAACCAAACCGATAACTGGGCCGACTACCTGCAAAAACTGCACACCGCAGGGGCATCGCGGGATCCTGATGTTCAGGTGGTTAAACTCTCCTAAAGATTCCCTTAATAGCCTCAGTGCCGCTACAATAGGGCGCTGAATATACGGAGAAAGCTGCACCAATGTCTGACAAAACAACCCACTTTGGTTATAAAACCGTTAACGTCGAAGAAAAGGCCGACAAAGTTGCCGAAGTCTTTCACTCCGTAGCCGCTAAATATGACCTTATGAACGATCTGATGTCTGGTGGCGTACATCGGCTGTGGAAGCGCGTCACCATTGAAATGTCTGGTGTGCGCCGCGGCAATAAGGTGCTAGATATTGCCGGCGGCACCGGCGATCTCACTGCCAAATTTTCGCGCATTGTCGGCCCCGAGGGCACGGTGGTATTGGCTGATATTAACGATTCGATGCTCAAGGTTGGCCGTGACCGATTAATGGATCGCGGCGTGGTCAACAATGTGACTTTCTCTCAGGCCGACGCCCAGTATCTGCCCTTTCCCGACAATACCTTCGATATCATTACGATCGCCTTTGGGCTGCGCAATGTCACCGACAAAGACTTGGCACTGCGCTCTATGCTGCGGGTTTTGAAACCCAGTGGCCGTCTGCTGGTATTGGAGTTTTCCAAGCCTGGCAACCCCCTGCTCTCCAAGGTCTACGACACCTATTCATTTAGCATACTGCCCAAGCTGGGCAAACTGTTCGCAGACGATGGCGATAGCTATCAGTATTTGGCTGAATCAATTCGTATGCATCCAGATCAGCAGACATTGCAAACCATGATGGATGATGCCGGTTTTGCCAACACCGACTTCCATAATATGACCGGCGGTGTGGTTGCCCTGCACCGAGGAGTAAAGCCCTAGTGTTATTTGCGGCTTTACAGTCAACAGCTCTGGAAGGCGTTGAGCACCTAATCAATGCAGCATTGAAATATGACCCTGCCTCAGCCCGAGACTTGGCTGCATTAGAAGGTCAGATTATTTTAGTGGAAAGTAGTATGCCACCACTGTCTATCGCCCTTGAGCCCACCGTCAGCGGCATTATGTTACACAGTAATTGGCAGGACAGTGCCAGCATCACCATAAACGGTACCCTCGTTGCCATCACTAGCATGGCGGTTAATTCTGCCGACACGAAGTCGCTGTCCGGCACTGGCGTCAATATTAGTGGCGATCTAGAGACCCTGCGCAAGCTCAATATTATTACGGCCAACCTAGAAATAGACTGGGAAGCGGCTCTGGCGGAATTAATAGGCGATGTTGCAGCACATATTTTCTGCTCGAATATTCGCAACTCTGCAGAGTTTCGTGCCAAAGCGGCACAGCGCGTCACAGCCAAAGTAGTGGATGTAGCGCAAAACCAATGGCAGCTAACCCCAGATCGCGGAGACTTTGAGCAGCTGACTCAACAGGTGCGCAGCATAGCCACAGACACAGATCGCCTTGCCGCGCGCATTGAGCGACTGCGTAAACTATTACCCTCTGGAGGCCTAAGCCTGTGATTAGACTTCGTCGCCTGGGTAAAATAATACGCGTCGCGGGAAAATACCGCCTAGATGTTCTGTTAGATAAAGGCCAGCTACCGCTGAGCGCACGCATCCTGTTATCTCCAGCAGTGCTATTCGGCTCAAGCGCTAATAAAGGCAGCCGCGGTGAACGCCTACGCAAAGCACTGGAAGAACTGGGCCCTATCTTTATTAAATTTGGTCAGTTGCTATCGACCCGACCTGATTTGGTTCCCGACGATATCTGCTCTGAACTGGCCAAGCTACAAGATAATGTACCGCCCTTTTCATCTGCCGTGTTTAAGAAAAATATCGAAGCAGCACTTGGCGGTAGCGTCGATGATTTATTTAAAAGTTTTGAGGCTGATCCCCTGGCCTCAGCCTCTATTGCCCAAGTCCATGGTGCTGTTTTAGCCGACGGCACTCAGGTGGTCGTTAAAGCGGTTCGACCCGGCATTGAAAAAACCATCCGCAAAGATATCGCACTGCTGTATACCTTGGCGCGTCTGTTAGCTAAATACAGCGAGGATGGCCGTCGCCTGCACCCAGTTGAGGTCATCAAAGACTACGACCATGTGATTATTGAGGAGCTAAATCTGCAGTCAGAAGGCGCCAATGCCTCGCTGCTGCGCAATAACTTTGAAAATTCACCACTGCTGTATGTACCAAAAATATTCTGGTCTCACTCCAACCAAGATGTACTGGTAATGGAGCGTATTTACGGCATTCCCGTGTCCAGCGTCAGCGAAATGAAAGCCGCTGGTGTCGATATGCAGGTACTTGCCGAGCGCGGTGTTGAAATCTTTTTCACCCAGGTATTTGACGATAATTTTTTCCATGCCGATATGCATCCCGGCAATGTATTTGTTGATATCAGCAACCCCAAGCAGCCCTCTTATCAGGCGCTGGACTGTGCCATTATGGGTTCATTATCGAGTGCTGATCAGTTCTACATAGCGCGCAATCTGCTGGCCATATTTAATCGTGATTACCGCCAGGTAGCCGAGCTGCACATTCGCTCTGGTTGGGTGGCTAAAGATACTCCAGTGAATGAGTTTACCGGGGCCATACGTTCAGTTTGCGAACCGATTTTCCAGCGCCCTCTGGATGAAATATCACTGGGTCATATTCTTGTCAGCCTATTTGATACAGCGCGACGCTTTAATATGGAAGTGCAGCCCTCCTTGGTATTGCTGCAAAAAACCCTACTTAATATCGAAGGCCTGGGACGGCAGCTCTATCCGCAGCTGGATCTATGGACCACCGCAAAACCATTTTTGGAGAAATGGCTAAAGAAACGCTATTCTCCCAAGAGCATGATCAAGCAAATGAAGCGCCATATCCCAGACTGGTTGGAATATCTGCCGCAGATACCGCCGTTAATCTTTGATGTACTTCAGAGCAAACAGTCCAGCAATAACAGCGTACTATCGACCGAGCCGGTGGCAGCCAAATCTAAAAAATTAACCGGCCGCATTGGTGCCGCAGCAGTAGGTGTTGGGGTAGGTCTGGCCTTCCCCCACTGGGCAGAGCCAATGGCACAGTTACCTGGCAGTAGTCTAATTCTCGCTACTCTGGGTCTATTGATACTCCTGCTGCGCTAGTTGGGCTATCATGTGCGCCTCTAATAACGCATCGAAAACGGATCAAGCTGTCATGAGCTTTGTTGACGACATTCTATGGAACAGTGACGGACTGGCCCCTGCTATAGCGCAGGATGCTAAGACTGGCAAAATCCTTATGGTCGCCTGGATGAATCGCGAGGCACTGCAACTGACAGTGACCGAAAATCGCGCCATATACTGGTCGCGCTCGCGCCAAAAGATATGGCGTAAAGGTGAAGAATCTGGAAATGTACAGCAACTTAAAGAGCTGCGCATCGACTGTGATAAAGATGTCATTATGATGCAGGTCGAACAGGTCGGTGGTATTGCCTGTCACACTGGCCGCGTATCCTGTTTCTATCGAGTCCTCAAAGATGGTCAGTGGACCAGCGTAGATCCCGTCATTAAGAACCCCAAGGAACTCTATCAATGAGCGATGCAGTGTTAAGCCAGTTAACCAAAATACTTGAAGCGCGCAAGCAAGCCTCGGCCGACGAATCCTATGTTTCCGGCCTGCACCAAAAAGGTTTAAATAAGATTCTCGAGAAAGTGGGTGAGGAGTCCGTTGAAACTATCCTGGCAGCGCGCGATGCGGAGATAAGTGGCAACAATGAAAAGTTAATTTATGAAACCGCTGACCTGTGGTTTCATACTCTGGTTATGCTGTCACACCTTGGCGAAGATGCCGGTGGGGTGCTCAGAGAACTAGAACGCAGATTTAATTTATCTGGCCTTGAAGAGAAGGCTCAACGAAATAAAGACTAACGGTTTAATTTAAACACAGGAGAGTTATTGTGGGTTTTGGATGGCAAGAGTTATTAATTATTCTGGTAATTGTAGCGCTGATTTTTGGCACTAAAAAATTACGTGGTATTGGTTCTGATTTAGGTGGCGCGGTGAAGGGCTTTAAAGACTCTGTATCTAAAGATTCTAAAGACGAAGACGCTACGGCGAATAAAGAGTCGTCTGAAGAGTCAGTTGAGAAAAAAGACGCTGCCGAATAAACCATGTTCGATATAGGTTTTTCTGAGCTTCTAATTATCGCCGTGATTACCCTGATTGTAATGGGCCCCGAGCGACTGCCTGAAACCGTGCGCACGATTAGCCTATGGCTTGGCCGCATGAAGCAGATGTTTTCGAGCGCCAGACGCGAGTTGGAAAATGAAGTGGGTATGGATGAAATTCGTCGCCAGCTGCACAATGAGAAAATTCTCCGCGACCTCAATGACAGCAAAGAACAATTTGAAGCCTCAATCAAAGAGACAAAAGACGAAATTAAAACCACTCTTGCTGAAACAGAAGCAGAGTTAGCGTTAGATCCAAGCCTAAAACCTTCACAAGAAAAACAAGATGACTGAAGAAGAAGCTCTCAGTAGCCAACCTTTTATGGAGCACCTGATCGAATTTAGAGATCGCGTGCTGCGCTCTGTGGCAGCGGTACTGGTCATTTTTGCCGGGTTATTTTCCTTTAGTAATGAGCTCTATATGTATATCTCAGAGCCTATTCGCGAGTATCTGCCCGAATCATCGACCATGATCGCCACTGAAGTTGCCTCACCATTTTTAACACCGTTTAAACTTACATTGGTGCTATCGATGTTTGCGGCTATGCCCTATATCCTCTATCAGGCATGGGCTTTTTTAGCCCCCGGGCTATACCAGCGAGAAAAGAAAATTGTCATACCGCTATTTATCTCGAGTGTCTTATTATTTTATGCCGGCATGGCCTTTGCCTACTATGTTGTATTTCCTCTAGTGTTTTTATTTTTCACCAGCATTGCACCTGAAGGCATCAGCGTTATGCCCGATATCCGTAGCTATCTGGACTTTGTACTAAAGCTTTTTTTCGCCTTTGGGCTGAGTTTTGAAATACCTATCGCAGTGGTTATTCTGTCCTGGATGGGGGTTGTAGAACCAGATAATCTGGCCAAGAAACGCCCCTATGTTTTTGTACTATGCTTTGTGTTGGGTATGCTGTTGACACCACCAGATATTATTTCCCAGACCCTACTGGCCATACCTATGTGGTTGCTATTTGAAGTGGGTATTTTATTTGGTCGCTTGGTTAGCCCCTCTCAAACTGAGGCTTAGAATAACCTCATCGCCTGAAATAATTTAATAGCTACAGAGCCGGCGCTATTTCGCCGCCTATATATAGCCAGTGATCACCGCTCAGGGTAAATACCGATTTTTCATACAGCACATGGGTTTTGCCCTCTTCACGGTATGTCGCTTTAAATTCTACCCAGCCCTGTTTGTCTGTCACACCGGAGCCAAGCACCTCAAGTGACACCCATTGCAGCCCCTGCTCAGACAGTTCCTCGGCAGTTAAACCTTTTGCCATCGGTGCAAACCAAGTTTTGAGCAGATAGTCACCATAGCCACCCAGAGCATAGGCACTGAAGCGCGATCGCATCAGTTGCTCTGGTGACTTGGCCCGTATTTTCTCACTTAGCAAAGGCTCGCAGCAACCGGTAAACGCTTTGCCACTGCCGCAGATACAATTTTTCACTCTTTAGCCCATGTCTTATTAGATTAACAACGCTACTCTGGTTTAAAATAATAACTTATTCAGCCGCAGGTGAGCCATAGCATGCCCAGTTTAGATATTGTTTCTGAAGTCGATTCCGCCGAAATTCTTAATGCCACTGATAATGCCAGCCGTGAGCTAACCACTAGGTTCGACTTTCGTGGTGTCGATGCCAGCATTAGCCTGAAAGACGATATTGTAACGCTTGTGTCAGAGGCTGACTTTCAATGCCAACAGCTACTGGATATCTTGCGTATTCAGCTGGTTAAACGCGGCATTGACCCAACCGTTATCGAATGCAATGACGAGGCTCTGCACCGCGGTAAAACCTTTACTCTGCACGTTAGCTTTAAGCAGGGCATTGCCTCGGATGTCAGCAAAAAACTCGTCAAATTGGTAAAAGACAAAAAACTCAAGGTGCAGGCTGCGGTACAAGGGGATGAGGTGCGGATCAGCGGTAAAAAGCGCGATGATTTACAAGCCGTGATGGCCGCGGTACGGGAAGCAGACCTAGGCCAGCCCTTTCAGTTTAAAAACTTTAGAGACTAGCCTCTCAATCGGCTAGTCAGCGGCAATAAACTTCATAGAGATGCTGTTGACGCAGTGTCTGGTGTTTTTGGCGGTGAAACCCTCACCTTCAAATACATGCCCTAAATGACCACCGCAATTAGCACAGAGAATCTCCACACGCCTGCCATCTGCATCTGGCTCGCGTCTGACCGCACCGGCAATCTCATCATC
>CAJXVK010000105.1 GCA_913060735.1 uncultured Cellvibrionales bacterium | reverse complement strand
CGAGATCCTCTCTGGTCTCGTGGGCTCGGAGATGTGTATAAGAGACAGGGTTAACCAGCTCCAAATTGAGCGCCCCTGATCCTGTGTCTCGTCATTATCTGTCAATGACTGCTCTTCGCGGACTGCTTTGTTGTAGATATAGCGAGTATCAAAAGCGGGCGGCTGCGGTCTTTTGATCAGACCAAAGGTTATTGTGCCGAGGAATGAATCGTTGGTTTTTAGCAGGCGTTTATCATAGTCAAAGGCCCCATTCTCATCGAGGGAGGGGTGCTCTGGGTAGTTCGCCGCCATTACCTTTATCGCGTTATCCGCCAGATCTTGCTTACCCAACGTATAGTACGCTTGAACCATTACAGCTAGACCATCTGGAACTGCAGGAGACTGTTGAAAGTTTTCCACCACGAAACGGCCACGATTGGCCGCAGCCAAATAGGCGCCGCGCGCAAGATAGTAGTTGGCAGCATGAATTTCAGAGCGGGCTAACTGGTTGCGCAAATTAACTAGGCGTTTGCGCGAATCAGCGGCATAGGGGCTTTTGGGGAATCTTGAGAGCAGCTCAGTCAGTGTAGAAAAGGCATCTCTGGCGGTGCCAATATCGCGCAACGTGCTATCTGTTGGCATAAAGTTATCGAAAAAGCTGGATGTCTGAGCAATTTCGGATAGACCTTTGACATAAAATGCGTAATCGACGTTGGGGTGCTGAGGATGCAGGCGCACAAAGCGGTCGGCCGCAGAAATAGCTGATTCATGATCGCCTGATCTGTGCTGGGCATACATCAGTTCGAGCTGAGCCTGTTCGGCATATTTACCGAACGGAAACTGAGATTCTAAAAGTTGCAGGTTGGTAATAGCAACGGTCCAATTTTTCGCATTGAGGCTGGACTGAATTTTTTCGTAAAAATCTCGTTCAGTAAACCCGGCTGTGTCATCTTCGCTTGGCTCGTCATCGCCCCACCCAAGCCAAGAACAGCCTGAAGTCAGCGACAAACTCAAAATCAATAAAATAAACGGTATGCTTTTCATGTAATATTCCCAGCCAGAGACGAAATCGAGTGGATAGTCGACGAAGTCGGGTATTTAACCACAGAGCACTTTTTAAACCAATTATTCTCATAGCAATTGTCTGTCTATATTTTGGAATATTTTTAGTGAATCAGCCCAGCCCAGCGCCCAGCAACCAGTCAAATATCGAGATGTCTGCCAATGTACCGGACGAGTGCTGCGGGCGCCGTCTGGATCAGGTAGCCTCTGAGCTATTTGCCGATTTTTCTAGGTCGCGACTCCAGCAGTGGATTAAAGATGGTCAGCTTAGAGTCAACGGCGAGCAGCAGGTGCCCAAACAGAAGCTTCTGGGGGGTGAGGTGCTAACTATCTTTGCAGAGCTAAAGCCCGAGGGTGATTGGCAAGCGGAAGATATCCCGCTGGATATTATTTATGAAGATGAGCATATTCTGGTGATTAATAAGTCAGCTAATTTTGTTGTGCATCCGGCTGCCGGTAATCGTGACGGCACCGTTCTCAATGCGCTGTTGTATCACTGCCCGCAGCTAGAGTCGGTGCCACGCGCAGGCATTGTGCATCGTCTCGACAAAGACACCACCGGCCTTATGGTCGTGGCGAAAACACTGCAGGCGCACACTGATCTGGTTGCGCAACTGCAGGCAAGAACAGTGCAGCGCGAGTATGAGGCTGTGGTTAGCGGCGTCATGACTGGCGGCGGTCTGGTTGACCAGCCAATTGGTCGACATCCCAAACAGCGTACCAAGATGGCAGTAATTTCTGATGGCAAGGAAGCGCGCACTCATTATCGGGTGTTGGAGCGCTTTGAGGGACATACTTATGTGCGGCTTAAGCTTGAAACAGGGCGCACGCATCAAATTCGTGTCCATATGGCCCATATTCGCTATCCAATAGTGGGTGATGAGGTCTATGCCGGTCGCTTTCGTATCCACAAAGGTACTTCGCAGGCCCTGCGCGATAGTCTCAGCCAGTTTGGCCGTCAGGCGCTGCATGCCCGTGAATTGGGCTTGATTCATCCAGCTACTGGCAAAGCCATTAGCTGGGAGTCCGATCTTCCTGAGGATATGCGGGCACTGCTTGCAGTGCTGGCGGCAGAGCAAGTCTAATGACTGAGCGCTTTTTTATTCCAGATTGGCCAGCACCTAACAATGTTCGATCGGCGATCACATTGCGTGCTGGTGGCGTTAGTCAGGCACCCTTTACCAGTAATAATCTGGCCGTTCATGTGGGCGACAAGGAGGAGCATGTTGCAGCTAACCGACAATCTTTAGTCAATAAGCTCAGATTACCCTGTCAGCCGCTCTGGTTAGATCAGGTGCATGGTACTGATGCTGTCTATGCGCCGGAGGCCGAAGGTCTTCCCAGTGCAGATGCCAGCTATACAGATACCGCAGACACTGTATGTGCCGTTTTAACCGCTGATTGCCTGCCAGTATTACTGTGCAATCAGTCTGGTACCCATATTGCTGCGGCGCACGCCGGTTGGCGTGGCCTGTGCAATGGTATCTTGCGTAACACAGTGCGGTCATTTGACTATGAAAAAGACCCCATAATGGCTTATCTGGGCCCGGCAATTGGCCCGCAAGTATTTGAAGTGGGTGCTGAGGTATTGCAAGCCTTTTTGAACAGGGCGCAGAGTACTCAGCATCGTCAGGCTATTGAGGCTGCTTTTAGGTCGGGTTTGACGGAAGATAAGTATCTGGCCGATCTCTATGCCTTAGCGCGTGCAGAATTGGCCGCCTGCGGTGTCACTGCAGTCTATGGTGGTGAGCACTGTACTTTTTCTCAGATAGAGCAGTTTTACTCCTATCGGAGAGACATTAAAACCGGTCGCAATGCCGCATTGATCTGGCTGCAAAACGACAATAAATAACCTTGGTTAATCCTAATAATGGCGGGGCTTTTGCCGGACCGGCGATGATCCGGATATTACTTAACTATTGATCGTTTAAACACTTGATTAGACTGGGGTGTTCCATTAGAATTGCCGCCCTCTCGCAGGGGCTAATAACCCAAAGATTATAAGCGACGGAATCTGGCCTTCAATGGCCACTATGAATTGGAGCAAAACATGTACGCAGTAATCAAAAGTGGCGGAAAGCAGCATCGAGTCGTTGAGGGCGAAACCTTACGTCTTGAGAAGCTTGATCTGGCGACTGGTGATAATATCGATTTTGAAGAAGTCTTGATGGTCGGCGAAGGTGCTGAAGTCAAGATTGGTGCACCCCTTGTAGAAGGTGGCAAAGTGTCTGCTGAGATCGTGTCTCACGGTCGTGGCGATAAAGTGAACATTATCAAGTTCCGTCGTCGCAAGCATTCACGCACACAACAGGGCCACAGACAGTGGTATACCGAAGTTAAGATTACTGGCATTAGCGCTGGTTAATCCTGAGAGGAAATAGCAATGGCTCACAAAAAAGCTGGTGGTAGTACTAGAAACGGTCGCGATTCAGAAAGCAAACGCCTTGGTGTAAAGGTGTATGGCGGCCAGTCAATTAATGCAGGCGGTATTATTGTTCGTCAGCGTGGAACCAAATTCCACCCAGGCAACGGCGTAGGCATTGGTAAAGATCACACATTATTTGCAACATCGACTGGCACTGTGCAGTTTGTGCAGAAAGGCCCGTTGAATCGCAAATATGCAGAAGTGGTAACCGCGTAACTTTTACCCTTCGATTTAAAAAGCCCCTACGCGGGGCTTTTTTTATGGGCGATGATTTTAGCTGTAAAGCCATCCTACAAATCGTTATGGGTTTTAAACCCACAATGACACAACCCCACTAGCAACTGTAAACTACCCCCATGAAATTTGTCGACGAAGCAACTATTAAGGTACACGCGGGCAAAGGCGGCAATGGCTGTCTGAGCTTTCGCCGTGAAAAATACATTCCTAAAGGCGGCCCAGATGGTGGCGATGGGGGTGATGGCGGCAGTGTTTTTCTGGTCGGTGCCGAGGGGCTAAACACTCTGATCGACTTTCGCTACACGCGCAACTTTAAAGCCGAGAGCGGTCAGCAGGGTAGTAGTGCTGAATGTACCGGTCGTGGCGGTGAACATCTTGTACTGCAGGTTCCTATTGGTACCACTGTGCTGGATGATGAAACGGGTGATGTGCTGGGTGATATTACCGAGCTGGGTCAGGAGTTAAAAGTTGCACAGGGCGGATTCCACGGCCTGGGTAATACCAGATATAAGTCGAGCACTAACCGCGCACCACGGCAAACATCCCCAGGCCAGGAGGGCGAGGTCCGAGAGATTAAGCTTGAGCTAAAAGTGCTGGCGGATGTAGGCCTATTGGGTTTACCCAATGCGGGTAAGTCTACCTTTATCCGCTCAGTATCTGCCGCGCGGCCCAAAGTTGCCGATTATCCCTTTACTACTCTGGTGCCCAATCTGGGTGTGGTGGGTATGAGTGGCGACAAGAGCTTTGTGGTTGCGGATATTCCCGGTTTGATCGAAGGTGCTTCAGAAGGTGCCGGTCTGGGTATTCGCTTTTTAAAGCATTTAACCAGAACGCGTTTGCTGTTACATCTGGTTGATATGATGCCTTACGACATCAGTACGCCAGGTGAAAATGCACAGGTAATTGAGCAAGAACTGGCGAAGTTTAGTCCGACCTTGGCTGAGGGCGACCGCTGGTTGATTCTTAATAAAGTCGATCTGCTTCCGGAAGATGAAGTGGATGCTCGCTGCCAAGAGGTGGTTGATCATCTTGATTGGCAGGGCCCGGTATTTAGAATTTCTGGTTTGGCATCTCAGGGCACCAAAGCGCTCTGTGCGGCCATTATGGATTATATTGATGGCCATCGTGAAGAAGAGAAAGCAGACCCTGAACTAGCAGAACAGGCTGAAGAGCGTCGTGTAGAGATTCAGGCACAGGCCCGCGACCGTATTCAAGAATTGGCAGACAGTCGCCGCAACGCGCGTAAGCAGGTGATTGAAGATAACGACGATGAAGATGATGACGACCACGATATGGAAGTGGTTTACGCAGAATAGTCGATGCAGAATGGCCTATAGGGAGTAGCTATAAATGAATAGACAAATCGCTAAGGATGCCAAACGCTGGGTTATAAAGATTGGTAGCGCTCTGCTCACCAATGATGGTGCTGGTCTGGATCGCGCTGCCATCGACGGCTGGGTCAATCAGATCGCGGAGTTGATGACTCAGGGTAAAGAGGTCGTGCTAGTTTCTTCAGGGGCTATCGCCGAGGGTATTGTGCGCCTTGACTGGCAGCAGCGGCCCGAGAGTATCCATGAACTTCAGGCGGCCGCTGCAGTGGGCCAGATGGGACTTATTCAAGCTTATGAGAGCAGCTTTCAGCGCTTCGATCGACACACAGCGCAGATCCTCCTCGACCATGACGATATGGCCAGTCGCCAGCGCTATTTAAATGCGCGTGGCGTTCTGCAAACTTTGCTCAGCCTCAATGTTGTCCCCATCGTTAATGAAAACGATACTGTAGTTACCGATGAAATTCGCTTTGGCGATAACGATAGCCTAGCTGCACTGGTCGCGAATTTAATCGATGCAGATATGTTGGTGATTCTTACCGATAAAGATGGGCTCTATAGTGCTAATCCAGATACTGATGCCAATGCCACATTGATTACCGAGGCAATGGCGACAGATTCTTCTCTCGATGCATTGGCTGGTGGCAGTAGTGGCACCCTGGGTCGTGGGGGTATGGTGACCAAGTTACAGGCGGCTAGACTTGCTGCTCGCTCTGGCTGCAATACGGTCATCGCTGGTGGGCGTAACGAGAATATTTTGCATGCCATCGCCGCAGGCAATGATGTGGGTACCTTGCTATCTGCCGACCAAAAGCCCCTGGCTGCGCGCAAGCAGTGGTTGGTTGGTCACTTGCAAGTGAAAGGTCAGCTGGTGCTGGATGCCGGCGCGGTCAAGGTATTAACTGAGCAGGGCCGCAGTTTACTGGCGGTTGGTGTTAGCCGAGTTATTGGTACCTTTACTCGCGGTGAGTTGGTTAGCTGTGTCGACAGCGACGGCACTGAAATTGCTCGGGGTTTGGTTAACTACAATTCAGATGAAGCCTCTCGTATCAAGGGGCAGAGTACCGAGTCGATTGCAGATATTCTTGGTTACCGCGAAGATGATGAATTGATTCATCGTGATAATTTGGTTGTTAGTATCTGATATTGATTAGATCCTTCGCTGGGCTCAGGATGACCGGCTTTGTGCGCTGTGCCGTTAAACATGCACAAATCTCAATACCAACCAGCCACAAACTTACCCGTCCAATCTCTCCCTGTTTCGGTTACTATCAGACAGCACTAAATACCGGAGAGTAGAAGATGCCTGCTGAAGTCAAAACCCATTACCGTGCCTGCAATCTATGCGAAGCCATCTGTGGCCTTGAAATAAAAACTCAGGGAGAGCAGGTGCTGTCGATCAAGGGTGATAAAAATGATCCCCTAAGTCGTGGTTATATCTGCCCCAAGGGCATCGCCATGGAGGACATTTACACCGATCCTGATCGTCTGCGCTATCCGGTCAAGCGCGAGGGTGATCAATGGGTGCAAATCAGCTGGGACGAAGCCTTTAGTACTGTGGCTGAAAAACTGGTGGGGGTACAGCAGCGCTATGGTGCTGACACTGTAGCTATCTATGCGGGCAACCCCAATGTACATAACTATGGCAGCATGACCCACAGCGGTATTTTCCGCAAAGCACTGGGTTCGAAGAGCAACTTCTCGGCCACATCTCTAGATCAATTGCCGCTGCATCTGGCCTGTTACAGTATGTATGGCCATCAGTCTCTTATTCCAATTCCCGATATAGATCATACCCAATATATGCTGATTATTGGCGGTAATCCGCTGGCCTCCAATGGCAGTTTGATGACCTGTCTCTTATACACATCTGACGCTGCCGACGAGCGATCTAGTGTAGA
>CAJXVK010000104.1 GCA_913060735.1 uncultured Cellvibrionales bacterium | reverse complement strand
GAGATCCTCTCTGGTCTCGTGGGCTCGGAGATGTGTATAAGAGACAGACTTTGTGAAGATTGATCCTCTAATAATCGAGAAGCTCAATCAGAGCAGCGACGGCAAAGCAGAGTTTCAAAAGTTAATGGGCCGCATGACGGGTACTGGTGTTGATGTGATCGTACCCTGTGTAGAAAAAGCCTACATTCTGCCGATTCTATGGCAGCAGGGAGTGCAGTATATTCAGGGACACTACATCAATAAGCCTTCTTTTGATATGGACTATGATTTTTCCGAGAGCTCTTAGTTGCGCTGAAGGCTCTTAGTCTCACTGAAGCCTTTTAGTTGCGCCTTAATTACTCGCTGAGACTAATCGTGTCTTTATCCGAATAGCCCAGCAAATAGAGGATACCATCGAGACCAACATTGGAAATTGACTGTTTGGCCGAAGCCTTGACCACCGACTTGGCCCTAAAGGCTATGCCCAGTCCGGCAATCGCCAGCATTGGAAGATCATTGGCGCCGTCGCCCACTGCAATCACCTGCTCCAAACGCAGCCCTTCTTTAACGGCAATCTCGCGCAGTAATTCTGCTTTGCGCTGACCATCGATAATCTCACCTTTAACTCGCCCTGTAACCATACCATTATCAATATCCAAATCATTGGCATAGACGTAGTCAACACCCAGAATACGTTGCAGGTAACGGGCAAAAAAGGTGAAGCCGCCAGAGACAATGGCAGTTTTAAAACCCAGCTGTTTAAGGGTTTTAATCAGGTGTTCTGCCCCTTCATTGAGACGTAACCTTGCCGCCACAGCCTCTAATACATTTTCACTCAGCCCTTCAAGCAGCGCCATACGCTGGCTAAAACTCTGTTTAAAATCGATCTCGCCCTGCATTGCCGCCTCAGTAATGGCGGCGACCTGCTCGCCTACTCCCGCCTCTATGGCTAACTCATCAATGACTTCAGCATCAATCAAGGTGGAGTCCATATCAAACACCACTAACTGGCGGTTGCGGCGGAAAATATTATCTTCCTGATAGGCGATATCAATATTGTATTGACCCGCCAATTCGAGCAGTGAATGGCGTAACTTAGTGGCATTATGCGCTTCGCCCCGCGCAGAAAACTCAATACAGGCACGTCCAAGCTGATCGCTTTCATCGAGTTTAACGCGACCCGATAGACGCACAATTTTATCAATATTAAGGCCCTGTTCACTGGTAACTTTGGTCACGGCCGCCAAATGGCAGGCATCAATCTTACGCGCCAGAAGAGTAACTATATGGCGCGGCTTGCCCTGCTGCTCGACCCAGTTTTGATACCCCTGCTCGGTGATGGGTAAAAACCGCCCCACCATCTCAAGCTCGTCAAGGCTGGCAATCACTGCCTCAGTCACCGTATTGGTCTGCTCTGAGCGAGGGACGGCTGCCAAGATGCCTAAGTTAAGTTGATCGTGAATGACCGCCTGACCAATATCCAGCACAGTAACATCGTAACGGGACAGCACATCGGTGACAGCGCTAGTGACACCGGGCTTATCCTGTCCCGACACATTGATAAGTAGAATATCTTTCACAGATTTGAGCCGCCGTTATTTTTAAGGTCGTCATTATAGTAAAGTTGTGGGAATAGGATAGAATGCGCGGCAAATTAAATTCAATTAAATTCAGGGATCACAGGATGCATCGTCAATATTCGATGACTAAAAAATTACCTGCAATCGTACTTAGCATTAACCTGCTTCTTGGATTATTCAGTTGGGCGATTCTAGCGACCCAAACCTCCAGTCTGGCCAGTCAAGCGGTCACCGACAAAAGCCAGGCCACCATCAGCCAGCTTGTCGAGCTAATTCGCACCCCTCTATTCAATGATGACACTATAAGTGTTCAGGTAGCACTGCGCAGAGCGACGCAAGACAGGGCCATTTACAGCGCCAGCTTTTATGACATCAATAATCAACTGGTCACCCAGAGTAAGCAGTCAGGTGAGACACCGGAAAATATGGAAACGGTAAGCGCAGTTGTTGAGCTTCAGGAGACTGAAGCAGGGATTGTTTATATCGAGGTCAACAGCCCGCCGATTTACAGCCAGTACCGCAATGTGTTTTTCAGCTGGCTGGCGCTATGGTTTGTGTTCACCTCAGCCAGTACCTACATGAGCCATAGATTTGCCGAACAATTTGCCCGTCGCCTGCGTATTTTGACCAACCGATTGCCAGGCAGTGCAGAGCAAATTGTCGATGAAATCAGCGCTCTGGAGACACGCATCCAGCCGCTGCTATCTACCGCTGGCCAAGCCGACGAGAATACTGCCAGTGGCTATTACTACTCCATGGTTACCGCCACCATCAAGAATCGTCAGCGGCTAGACAACCAACTCAATCGTGAAAACCTTGAGCTGCTATTTGAGAAGATTGACTACTGTACCTCGCGCGCACTTGAACTCTATGGCGGTCAGCGCGTGGAGGGTGCAGACGGCAGTATCTGTTTTTATATTCGCTCAACGCAAAGTTCCAAACAGCATTTATTAGTCTGCCTGATGGCAGTGTATTCTCTGCAACAGCTACTCGAACGTCTGGGCGCAAAACTGGGCGTAGATTTGGATATCAACTGGACTCTGCGCAGCGACAATCTGCCAACATTGCCGCTATTCAGATATCACGAAGGCATTGCCGCGCTAAAACAGAGTTCAGCAGAACTGGCGGCACAACTTCAAGAAGGGATTATCGTAATCCATTCAACTGAATATGATATTGAACAGCTATCATCCATAGCGCGCTTCCAAGCCTACGATACTAACTGCTACGTACTGCAGGGCTTTCCTGAAGAGCGCCAGAAGCTATTAGAAACGCAGATCCTGCATCTGGCCGGAATCTGTCTATAACCCTAGGATTGCTGCAAATCTAGCAAACTCAGATGAGGGGTATCTATCTCCAGAGATGCCACCTCAGATTGCTCATCTGTGCGGATAACACAGCTCCCCACAGGCTCTGCCATTATGCTGGCTAGTTTTTCCTGATCTACCGCTGGGTCCGGCGTCTGTTACGAAGATCTGTATTGCGTTTGAGATAGGGGCTTGTGCAGAAAAAAGCCGATCTACTTTGGCCTCATTTAGCTTAAATATTGTACCAACACGCTTTCTAGCCTGATCGACATTTTGACCCGCCTTAATTTCACTGCAAAATAAAACATCAAACAGCTCAACCACTGATTCTGACATGAGCTTAAAGTCTCCTTGATAGACAATCTTCCTTAAGTATTGGAACAGTTTTTCAGCAAATACAAACTTTGCCGGCAAATAACGGCAACTCATGCACATCTTTGCCCCAGAGAACCGAAAAGCGCATCTCCCGCTTAGAGATGCACCTCTAGATTCTGATCCATCTCCAAGGCAGGAGCCTGCTCGCTGGGCCTGCCGACTATTTTGGCTGGCACACCTGCGACAGTAACATGGGCAGGCACGTCTTCAAGCACCAGGCTACCAGCGCCTATTTTGACACCATCACCCACAGAAATATTGCCGAGAATTTTGGCCCCGGCACTGATCATTACCCCATCGCCAATATGAGGGTGGCGATTACCCCCTTTGCAGCCACTGCCGCCAAGAGTGACCGAGTGCAAAATAGAGACATCGTTGCCAATAACAGCTGTCTCACCAATAACTAGGCCAGTGGCGTGATCGATCATAATACCCGAACCCATCTGGGCACCTGGATGAATATCGACGGCAAAGGTTTCAGAAATTTGATTTTGAAAAAACAGCGCCAGTGCCCGACGACCCTGTTGCCAGAGCCAGTGCGACACTCGCTGCAGCTGTAGTGCCTGAAACCCTTTAAAATATAAAATGGGTGTCAGATGGCGGTCACAGGCGGCATCCCGCTCAAAAGAGGCGCGGATATCAAGGCGAATACTCTGGCCAATACTCGTATCCTCACGCAATGCCTGTGCAATTACCTCTGCAATGGTCGCCGACGGCACTGCTGGGCTGCCCAACTGCTCTGCCAGGTTATAGCTCAATGCACCATCGAGACTGGCATGATTGAGCACCGATGCCTGAAAAAATGCTTCCAGCACAGGCTCTTCAATAGCCGCTTGTTGCGCCTCCTCAACAATAATGTCCCAAATTGGGTCACTGTCTTGCATCACGTAGAACTCCAGTAAAACCGTTAAACCTGAACAAAGCGCCGAACAATCTCATCGAGATGTTCTAACACTGTATCCAACAATAATAGCTCGCTACCATTGAGCTGCTGTGCAATAACATCTGCACTGAGCAGTTGCTCATAGGTATCAGCAATGGGTGCATAGCTTAGATGCCAGCGCTCTGGTGCAACGCCGCCTCTATCTGCGGCATAGGGCCGATAAAACCCCAGCGCACTGTTTCTGCCAACACAGCTATCTAGCCAGTCATGCATGGGAGCAAAAATGCCACTGCCCTCAACTTCCTCTGGCGTCAGCTGTATCTGATAACCCTCAGGCATGGCCGCAGCATCATAGATATCAAAGTCCGTTCCCCAGTGATGGCGCGAGGCACCGGGAAGCGCCGACCAACGCAGTACCGCCTGTATCTGCTGCCAGGGACTCAGCGTCTCAAGCACTATACTATTACCTGCTCGATCAACCACTGGACGCAACCCTGAAAGCTTGCCATTCCAAATATGCAGCTGGCGCTCAAAGGAGCGAAAACCACTGCATATCTGTAGATCAAAGCCCCACTCTGCCGCCTGCGCCCTTAGCTCAGTGAAAGGCGCCACTACCTGAGCATGAACCATAATAGGCTGCACAGCAGCGCTCAACGAGCACAGGTGACGCTGGGTCGAACCGGTTAAAATATCATTATCAACCATATTAACAATGCCTTTGCACAGGTGCAGATTCTGTTGTGTGAATGAACAGAAGTAAAGCGCCTATTGACCAAGCTTATCACTGGGGCTTACTAGCGGTTAAATATCAGAGAGATTAACCACGCCATCTCGCTGTAGCCTGATAGGTATAAATCGGTTACTCTCATGCAGGGTTACCTCAAGCTGATACTCAATAGCCTGGGCATTGGAATGCATTAATTTATGAAACAATGAGGCACCGCCAATCAGGTCGCCCGTGCGCTGGGCTTTAAATACTAACTGGCCCAGTGCGGGCACCAGAAAAGGTTTTTCAATCACACCCGCAGCCACTCGGCTATTTTCTAAGTAAAGTCTAAATGAGCCACCCTCAATAGCGATCTGCGAATTATTCGGATTGATCAGCTGCATACTGATGCTAAATCTCGGTGCTAAACCCTGTGCTGGTAACAGTTCCAGATCAGACAACAGCACATCGAGCGGCTGCCGTTGCAAGCTGGCGCAGCCAGTGGCAGCTATTAAAAACCACAACAGTAGTAAGCTATAACGAGAGAAACCTCTGTCCTGTTGCAGTCTTTTGATTCCCTGACCCCCGCCTATATTCCTATTTCTAGTTCTAATAATTGCCGCTCAGGCTTAAATCCGGTTACCCTACCAATATAGTTGATTTTTAGTTTGTCGCCCGCATATCTAAGGCCCGAATGTTTAATCACGCACAATCTGGAGAGCCCCATGTATAGAATTGGTTTATTTCTCGCGACTAATATCGCCATTATTGCTATTGCTAGTATGTCACTGCGACTACTGGGCGTTGAGAGTATTCTTGCCAACAATGGTATGGATCTGGACCTCAGAGCACTATTGATATTCTGTGCCGTATTTGGCTTCGCCGGATCCCTAGTATCACTGCTGCTTTCAAAGTTTATCGCCAAGATGTCGAGCCGCACTCAGATTATTCAGCAGCCCCAGAATGCAGAGCAACGCTGGCTACTTGAAACCGTCGCAGAGCTGGCCAAAAAAGCCGATATAGGCATGCCTGAAGTAGGTATTTTCCCAGCGCAGCAGTCCAATGCCTTTGCCACGGGCTGGAATAGAAACAAAGCACTGGTGGCCGTGAGCGCAGGTCTGCTGGAACGCTTTAGCAAGGATGAAGTAAAAGCCGTGCTGGCCCATGAAATTGGCCATGTTGCCAATGGCGATATGATTACTCTGGCACTGGTGCAGGGCGTGATCAATACCTTTGTTATGTTTGCCGCGCGGGTCATAGGCTTTTTTGTTGACCGAGTAGTGTTAAAGAATCGGGCTGGTCTGGGGCTCGGCTATTGGATAACCACCATCATTGCTGAGATCTGTATTGGTATTTTGGCCTCAACGATTGTTATGTGGTTCTCTCGTCAACGTGAATTTCGCGCCGACAAGGCTGGGGCACAGCTCGCTGGTCGCACGGCTATGATTGGCGCACTGCAGAAGCTACAGGCTGAAACTCAGTCTCAGGTTCCCAACGAGATGCCCGACACCATGACTGCTTTCGGTATTTCCAGCGGCTGGAAACGCAAGACATCCAGGCTGTTTATGACTCATCCCCCTTTGGAAGAACGCATTGAGGCCCTGAAGTATGGATAAGCTAGACCGCGAGATTGCGCTGTGCAATCTCGATGACCTCGAAGAACAGCAGGCCATAGAGTTGAGCATTGATGAGCGACGCCTGTTTGCAATCCGACAGGACAACCAGCTTCATGCCTACTGGAATATCTGTCCGCATCTGGGTATTCCGCTAAATTGGGCGCCCGATAGATTTCTCGATCTCGATAAAACACTGATTCAGTGTTCGTCCCATGGCGCACTATTTTATATCGACAGCGGTGAATGTATTGCCGGACCGTGCGCAGGGCAAAGTTTGCAGCCCGTGACCCTGCGCTGCACCGATAAAAACTACTTTGTCACGGCAGACCAGCCTCTTCCTGCAGCACCCTTAAATCTTAGAGAACAGGCTCTGGCAGATCTTGAAGACAGCTAACAGTCTGCTGCAAACAGATTTCTTCCGCACTTAAGGCAGCGCGCCAAGCAATAACCTCAACTCCAGCGGCAATGGCTTCGGCCATAGTCTGGGCATAGACGGGGTCTATCTCGGCGGCCACCTCGACTCGCTCGACGCCGGATAGCTGAACACAAAAAAATAATACCGCACGCTGTCTCTTATACACATCTCCGAGCCCACG
>CAJXVK010000103.1 GCA_913060735.1 uncultured Cellvibrionales bacterium | reverse complement strand
GGATATTGGTGATGGGGTTACGGCTAAATCAGTCATTTCATACCTATTATTAATACTGCCTGTAAGGTAGTCATTTTAAGACCGAAAATTGTCAATTTGTATTTACATACCAATCAATTTGCGTATTATTACATCTCACTTTGTATTTTATTGCGGCATTTTGCTATGAAAAATCAACAGCAGCTACTCAACTTACTGAAAGAAAATAGCCGTCGCACCGTGTCTGATCTAGCCAGCGAATTAGGACTAAGCCGGGCAACAGTGCAGCAAAGTATGGAGAGACTGGAGCACACAGGTGTGATTCAAGGCTATACCATTAAGATCAACCCGCACTTTGAACAGCAGCGCGTCAGCGCCTATATTATGATTTCGGCAGTGGCGAAAAAGACCGCTGATATTGTTCGTCAACTCAATAAACACCCACAGCTGGATATGCTCTGTACCATTAGCGGCCAATATGACCTGATGGCCCAGGTGACCGAATCGACCACCGAGGCTTTAGATCTTATTATTGATGCCATAGCCACCCTTGATGGAGTAGAAAAGACCCTGAGCCATATTGTGTTGTCAAGAAAGGTAGATAGATAGCAACGAGGCTGTTACCTTAGCGCTCTCATTAATCACCCAATAATAATAAAAAACCCTATGAGTAAAATAATCAAAAAACCAACGCTACTCGATGCATTGATTCCCGTTATCGTGCTAGTCGGTATGCTCGGCAGTCTGGTTTATGTGTTTGGTGATGGCTCCGCTGGCCCCAATCAGGTCGCGCTTATGCTGGCAGCCTCGGTGGCTGCCATGATCGGCATCAAAAATGGCTTGAACTGGAAAGATATCGAACGCAGCATGATCGATACTATTAGCCTGTCAATGCATGCCATTCTTATTTTACTGATGGTCGGCTCATTGATTGGTAGCTGGATACTGGCGGGCACCGTACCCACGATGATTTATTACGGCGTTGAGTTAATGTCCCCAGACTACTTCTATGTCACAGCCTGCTTGGTCTGCGCACTGATCGGCTCTAGTATTGGCAGCTCCTGGACAGTGGCAGGCACATTGGGCATTGGCCTCATAAGCATTGCCGCGACGTTAAATTTATCCCTGCCTATTAGTGCCGGTGCGATTATTTCTGGTGCCTATTTTGGCGACAAACTCTCACCTCTTTCCGATACCACCAATCTGGCGGCTGCAGTAACCAACACCAACCTCTTTGACCATATTCAGCATATGTTGTGGACCACCATACCCAGCTTTTTTATCGCACTGATTATATTTTTTGCACTCGGCTACGGCAGCAGTGCAAATGTGGTGGTGGAAGACATCGTTATCCTGCAAGGCCAATTGGAGCAATCATTCTTAATTAACCCTTTGATGCTCGCGCCGCTGATTCTACTGCTGGGTATGGCAGTGAAAAAACTGCCGGCGCTATCAACATTAATTTGCGGCACCATGGCTGGCTGTCTGTTCGCTGTGGTATTCCAATGGGATGTGGTGATTGCCCTTGCAGATAGCCCTGATCTGATGGCCATCGCAGCCATATTCAAAGGCCTCTTTCATGCCATGTTCCTCGGCTACAATTCGGTGACTGGCAATATGGACCTCGATGCGCTGCTGTCTAAAGGCGGCATGGACAGCATGCTAACGACCGTGGGTCTAATTATTAATGCCATGGCCTTTGGTGGTGCAATGTCGCGCACTGGTCTGCTAGAGCGTTTGGTAGAAGCTGCACTGAGTCGGGTTAAATCTGCCGGTGGCTTAATTACTGCCACAGTGGGCACCTGCATTGGCACCAATGTTCTGGCCGCAGATCAATACCTCTCTGTCGCGATTCCTGGTCAGATGTTTGTTAAATCTTATGAGGAGCGCAATCTCAGCCCCCTCAATTTATCCCGTACGCTGGAGGACTCAGGTACATTAACCGGCGTGTTAATCCCGTGGAATACCTGTGGTGCCTATATGTCGGCAACCCTTGGGGTCAGCACAATGCTCTATGCACCATTTGCCTTCTTTAATCTGCTGTGTCCGGTAATTGCCATTATTTATGGCTTCTGGCGGATTGCCTTACCCACCATAGATGCTCAACCTAGTGAACAGGATGCCGTAACCACTAACCAATGAACAAAATACTGACAGGGATGCTACTAACAGCCACGACGCTATGGGCACACGCAATATGGGCACAGCCAACATTTGATGGCGAAAAGGCTCTAGCCCATATTGTCAGTCAGGTTTCCTTTGGCCCCCGAGAGCCAGACAACCCAGCCGCAAAACAGCAGACCATAAGCTATATTGAGCAGACATTAGCGCCGCTTACCAATCGTCTAACCATTCAGCGTTTTGACTATAAAGGGCTATCCGGAGCCAATCTCTGGGCCAGCATTAAAGGTACTTCATCCACCAGCAGTGTACGAATAATGCTGGGCGCCCACTGGGACACTCGACCGCAAGCTGATAGAGATCACAGTCCCGCACTGCGCGATAGGCCAATTGCTGGCGCGAATGACGGTGCCTCAGGGGTGGCCGCACTACTCGAACTAGCCCGAGTATTCGCCATCAGTCCGCCGCCGGTTACTCTTGATCTGGTATTTTTTGATTTAGAAGATATGGGCCATATTGATGACCTACCCTATTCCATTGGCGCCAGAGAGTTTGTTGCTAAGAACCCTTTTTACCGTCCCAGTGCTGGGATTATTTTGGATATGGTTTGCGCCAAGACGCTATCCATTCCCCGAGAGCAGTATTCGCAATCCCAAGCGGGTGAGCTGATGGATACAATCTGGTCCATTGCCAAGCAACAGAACAGCACAGTATTTAAAGACAGCCCAGGTATCCGTATCATAGATGACCACCTGCCTTTTTTAATGGCCGGTATTAAAGTGGTCGATTTAATTCATTACCCTTTTCCAGATCACTGGCATACCAGTGCTGATACAGTAGACAAATGCAGCAGCGACAGCCTGCAGCAGGTCGGAGATGTGGTACAGCAATTTATCGCCAGCTATAAACCCTAGAAGGTGTTTGAATATGAAAAAAACAATTCTAATAACAGCCTTAACGGCAGGTCTGCTATCACCACTTACCATTGCCAGTGATCTAGCCCAGTCGATCAAAGACGATTATCAGAATCGCCTTGGCGCTATGTTCCGAGACTTCCATATCAACCCCGAACTCAGCACCGCAGAATTCAGAACCGCCAAAAAGCTCGCCAGTGCACTGCGCAGTGATGGCTTCAAAGTCACCGAGGGTGTCGGTGGCACCGGCGTTGTCGCGCTGCTGGAAAATGGTCCAGGCCCTCTGGTGATGATGCGCGGTGATATGGATGGCCTACCTCTAAAAGAAAAGTCTGGTCTTGAATACGCGTCCAATGCTGTGCAGCAAGATCCGATTACCGGTAACACAGTTTCGGTGATGCATGCCTGTGGTCACGATGTGCATATTACCAGTCTTATAGGTACCGCCAAGCAGATGAGCGAAAATCGCGACCAGTGGTCAGGCACCTTAATGCTTATAGGCCAGCCAGCGGAGGAGCGTCTAATGGGGGCCAAAGCCATGATGGAAGACAGCCTCTGGCAGCGGTTTGGCAAACCAGATTACGCCCTGGCATTTCATGTCTCTGCTGGCCTCCCAGCTGGACTGGTCAATGTCCAAGAAGGTGCGCCCTTTGCTGGTGCTGACACCGTAGATATTATTGTTCATGGTGTGGGTACACATGGTGCCTCGCCTCATGCGGGTAAGGACCCGGTACTTTTGGGTAGCCAGATTGTGGTCGCACTGCAAACCCTCGTCGCCCGTGAATTGCCGCCCAGGCAGCCAGGTGTGGTTACCGTGGGTTCATTTCACAGTGGCACCAAACACAATATTATTTCCGACAGCGCTCACCTACAGTTAACCGTGCGCAATACCAACCTTGAAACCCGCGATAAATTATTAGCCGGTATTGAACGTATTGCACTAAATCTTGGCCGCGCCGCTGGCTTGCCGGAGGATAAGCTACCAGAGGTGATTGTCTCAACGGAGAACACACCACCCACGGTCAACGATGACCAAATGGTGCGCCGCCTGAAGAAGGTATGGCAGAACCAATTGGGTGACAACAAAGTCGTATCAATATCCTCTCAGGGCATGGGCGCCGAAGACTTTCCCTACTTCACTACAGACCCAGCTATAGCCAGCGTTTATTTTTCTGTGGGCGGCACCAGCACGCAAGATCTAGCAGCCGCCAAGGCTGGAGGTCCAGCCATCCCCTCACATCACAGCCCTTTATTTAAGATTGAGCCACAGCCTGCAGTGATCAGTGGCGTCCATGCCACAGTCGCAGCACTACTCGATTTAATGCCGGTCAATTAAAACCTATGCTGAGAGTAAGTGAAGTAAAACTGCCCCTTGACCACACAGATGCGCAGTTGCCTGAGGCGATCCTCAAGATACTTGGCATCAATGCCGAGGAGCTAGTGCGTTTTAGCATTTTCAAACGCAGCTATGACGCCCGTAAAAAGAGCCAGATACTGCTTATCTATCAAGTTGATGTGGTGCTTACGGAGCGTGCAGAAAAAGTCATTCTTGCCACCAACCCGAGTCTGCCCAGAGTTGGCCCCAGCCCCGACACCAGCTATAAATTTGTCGCTCAGGCATGTGCCAACTTTCCAGCGGCCAATCAACAGCGCCCCATTATTATTGGCTTTGGTCCCTGCGGCATTTTGGCTGCGCTGATACTGGCACAGATGGGACTCAAACCTATTGTCGTCGAACGCGGCCAAGAGGTGCGCCAGCGCACTCAAGACACCTGGGGATTTTGGCGCAAGCGCAATCTCAATGCCGAATCCAATGTGCAATTTGGCGAGGGCGGTGCCGGTACATTCTCCGATGGCAAGCTGTGGAGCCAAGTTAAGGATCGCCGCCATTTGGGACGTAAAGTATTAAATGAGTTTGTGATTGCCGGTGCACCAGAAGAGATTCTCACCGACAGCCGACCCCATATTGGCACCTTTAAATTGGTCAGTATGGTGGAGAATATGCGCGCCGAGATTATTCGCCTTGGTGGTGAAATTCGATTTGACCAAAAGGTGGAGCGTGTTCTGCGTGAGGACGGTGCAGAAAATGCGAACTCTCAGATTACCGGTATCAGCCTAAGCAATGGCGATACCCTGTACAGCCGCCATATTATTTTGGCTATAGGCCACAGTGCTCGAGATAGCTTTCAGATGCTGCTCGATCATGGCGTCTATATTGAAGCTAAGCCTTTCTCCATTGGCTATCGCATTGAGCACCCCCAGTCCACGATCGACAAGGCGCGCTTTGGCGCCGAGGCCGGACATCCAATTTTAGGCGCAGCAGAATACAAGCTGGTGCACCATTGTAAAAGTGGCCGCAGTGTCTACAGCTTTTGCATGTGCCCAGGCGGTACCGTGGTCGCCGCTACGTCAGAAGAGGGTCGCGTGGTCACCAATGGCATGTCGCAGTATTCGCGCAATGAGCGCAATGCGAACGCCGCTATTGTAGTTGGTATTAGCCCCGAACAGGACTTTCCTGAGCATCCGCTGGCCGGTATTGATCTGCAGCGCCAGCTAGAGTCATTGGCATATCAGCTCGGTGGCGAAAACTACAATGCCCCAGCGCAATTGGTGGGTGACTTTTTAAAGGACAAACCTTCCACCGCCCTGGGTGAGGTAACACCCTCCTACAAACCGGGAATTACATTGGGCGACTTATCCAAAGCGCTGCCAGACTTTGCGGTCGCAGCAATCCGCGAGGCCATTCCAGAGTTTGATCGGCAGATAAAAGGCTATGCGATGGCCGATGCCGTTCTGACTGGCGTCGAGACAAGAACATCCGCGCCAGTGTGCATCAAGCGCGACAGAGAATATGAAAGTGTCAATACCAAAGGGTTGTACCCCGCTGGCGAAGGTGCCGGTTACGCCGGCGGTATTTTATCGGCGGCAATCGACGGCATTAAGGTCGCCGAAGCCCTGGCATTAGATATTCTTAAAGCACCACTCGCAGAGAGTTAAGACAGAAGTCGACATTCTTCTGGTTGCTGGCATGACCCATTAAGCCAATACGCCACACCTTGCCCGCCAGCGCACCGAGCCCAGCGCCAATCTCAAGATCAAATTCATTTAGCAGGCGACTGCGCACTAAGGCGTCGTCGACACCCTCTGGAATAGTCACCGTATTCAGCTGTGGCAGACGATCCTCTTCAGGCACTAAAAAGCCAATACCCATTTCTTCTAAGCCCGCGCGCAGCGCCAAATGATTGCGCTGATGACGAGCCCAAGAATTTTCCAAGCCCTCTTCCTGCACAATAACCAGCGACTCATGCAAACCATAGAGGCAGTTGACCGGCGCAGTGTGATGGTAAGCGCGCTTGCCCTCACCGCCCCAGTAACCCATAACCAGATTTAAATCGAGAAACCAGCTCTGGACTTTGGTGCTGCGCTGACGAATTTTTTCGGCGGCGCGCTCGTTAAAGCTCACCGGTGATAAACCAGGAGGAGCCGACAGGCATTTCTGTGAACCAGAATAAATAGCATCAATATTCCAGTCATCAACAAGTAGTGGGGTACCCGCCAAGCTGGTCACTGTATCGACAATGGTTAAACAGCCATGCTTATGGGCCAGTTCAACCAGTGTTTTGGCATCAGATTGAGCGCCAGTAGATGTCTCGGCATGCACAAAGGCCACCAAAACAGCATCTGGATTTGCCACCAGCGCAGACTCTAACTTGTGCGGATCAACCGCAGTGCCCCAGTCATCTTGGACCATCACTGCAACACCACCGCAGCGCTCAACATTCTCCTGCATGCGACCACCAAAAACACCGTTTTGGCAGACAATAACCTTATCACCGGGCTCAACCAAATTGGCAAAGCAACATTCCATACCTGCAGAACCTGGCGCAGAGACAGCAAAGGTCAGCTCATTTTTAGTTTGAAAAGCATATTGCAGCAGTGTTTTAACCTCATCCATCATACCAATAAACGCTGGATCTAAATGGCCCAGTGTTGGCCTGGCCATAGCCTGAAGTACTCGCTCACTTACATCAGAAGGCCCGGGACCCATAAGCGTACGACGAGGTGGATTAAAAGAGGTAATAGTCATAGTAAAGTCCTGCAATAGTCTGTTTTAAGATTGTGCGTCAGCCACAATACCGCTCATTTTAAGTTGTGCAATAGAG
>CAJXVK010000102.1 GCA_913060735.1 uncultured Cellvibrionales bacterium | reverse complement strand
CTTTTTTGCTGGTTACCAATGGAAAGCCCTCTGCTAGATCAAAGCGCATCTGATAACCAAAGACACTTCTAGTACCTGTGCCTGTGCGGTCTTCTTTGGTGACACCCTGGTCGCGAATATGGCGAACCAGCTCTAAATATTGCTTCATAAAATGACCTTATTTCGGATTGCCTGCAAGGCGCAGAAAGGTTTTTCGCATAAGCCACAGGCCCAGTAAAATCATTGGAATGCAGAGGGTCTGGCCACGAGTCATCCAGTTAAATGACTCAAGTAGCGCTGACTGCCCAACAAATTGCGCATCTGGCTGGCGCACGAACTCGATCATAAAGCGGAACAGGCCATAGAGCACCAAAAACAAGCCAGAAACCTCACCGTACAGTCGCGGCTTGCGCGCAAACCAATTAATAATAAAAAATAGCACCAGCCCTTCTAACAGCGCTTCATAGAGTTGCGAGGGATGTCGCGGCAGCTGAGTTGGGTCAGAGGGGAATATCATCGCCCAGGACACGTCAGTGGCCCGACCATAGAGCTCGCCACCAATAAAGTTACCAATGCGGCCAAAAAATAGTCCGGCGGGCACTAGAGGAACAACAAAGTCGGCCAGCCCCAAAAAGGACAGTTGATTTTTGCGCCCATAAATAAACACCGCGACAGCAACACCGATTAAGCCACCATGGAAAGACATGCCTCCCTCCCAGATACGAAACAGCATTGCCGGGTCAGCCAGCCACTTATCGGCATTGTAGAAAAACATATAGCCCAGACGACCGCCGAGGATGACGCCCCAAGCGCCGTAGACAATAAGGTCTTCAACCTGTGTTTTTTTAATCGGCGACCAGGGCCGCTGGCTGTTGCGAGCAGCCAAAAAATAGGCTCCAGCAAACGCCAACAAATACATAATGCCATACCAATGAATTTGCAGCGGGCCTAGCGACAGTGCCACCGGATTGATGGCTGGATAAGTTATCATTACAGCGTCTACCCCTGAATATTTGAGCACTGATAATAGCGGGTTATTAGGCCATCTTCTACGTGGGATGTCGGCTTAGACTGTAAATAGTTACACTAGGCGCCATGTGCTTACTCGCAATTGCTTTTCAATCTCACCCAGATGCGCCCCTGATCGTTGCCTCTAACCGTGACGAATTCTATCAGCGCCCAACCCTGCCGATGCACTGGTGGTCAGACGCCCCTATTCTGGCAGGCAGAGATACTCAGGCCGGCGGCACCTGGATGGGCCTATCGCGCAATGGTCGATTTGCCGCAGTGACTAATTTTCGTCAGATTGTCGATGGCGTCATAGCAGAGGCCAAGCCGCTGTCGCGAGGGCAGCTAATCACCGACTTTCTGAGTTCCGATCAAAGTGTCGATGACTGGGCCGATTCACTAGCGGCAACCACCTCTGATTACGGCGGCTTTAACTTGCTGCTCTACGATGGGTTTAATCTGCTTTATTTAAATAACCATGACCAGAGCAGAAAACTATTGCCACCCGGCATCTATGCCCTGAGTAATCATTTACTGGATAGCCCATGGCCCAAGGTGGATCATGCTCGCGAGCAACTAAAACAGGCCATTGCTGTAAATAAAATAGGTGCCGGGCAGTTGCCGGATCTAATTGCCACCCTGTCTTTAGAAAAAACCTACGCGCCAGAGTTGCTGCCTGACACTGGGGTTCCAGCGCAGTGGGAGACGCTGCTGTCTTCGCCCTTTATAGTCGCCGATGGTTATGGCACCAGAGCCTCTGCCGCCATTATTATTTCGCACTCAGGTGAGGTGGTAGCAGCAGAACAATGTTTTGAAGCGGGCGAAAGCCTAGGTTATCAGGAATTTAGCTTTAATCTCTCAACCTTTTGACTGCGCTTGGTGGGGCGAATAAGCCTGGCGATCTCTGGCTGGCCTAAAGAGTCAGCAATAAACTGCGCCACAGACTCCGCATCGGACATGCGCAACGCGCGGCGCACCAGATCACGAGCCTCTTTGCGCGTAATGTTAAGCAGCATGGATTTAACCCGCAGCAGACTGGTCGCACTCATCGAGAAATTCTCATAACCCAGCCCCAGTAGCACCACAGCACTGATCGGATCACCGGCCATCTCGCCACAGACACTGAGCTGACAGTTAACCGATGAAGCCTGCTCATAAATCACCTTAAGCGCCCGCAACACAGCCGGATGCATGGTGTGATAGAGATCGGCCACACGCGGATTATTGCGGTCAACGGCCAATAAATACTGAGTCAAATCATTGGTACCCACTGACAGAAAGTCAACGCGACGACCAATTTCCTTAACCTGATAAACCGCTGCGGGCACTTCAATCATGGCGCCAATAGGGGGCATCTCAATACTGTAGCCTTCCTCTTGCGTCAGCTCGCGATAGGCGCGATTGATCAGCTCTAGGGCACGATCTAACTCAGGTACATTACTGATCATCGGCAACATAATACGCAGATTATTAATGCCTTCACTGGCGCGCAATAATGCGCGAATCTGAATCAGAAAAATTTCCGGATGGTCGAGCGAAATACGAATACCGCGCCAACCTAAGAATGGATTTTCCTCTTCGATCGGGAAATAGGGAAGATCTTTATCACCACCAATATCTAGCGTTCGCATAGTCACTGGGCGCGGCGAGAATGCCACCAACTGCTCGCGGTAAATATCCATCTGCTCATCTTCGGTGGGAAAGCTCGAACGCATCAAAAATGGAATTTCGGTACGGAACAGTCCCACGGCCTCTGCGCCACTTTTAAGCGAGCGGTGAGTGTCCTGACGCAAGCCTGTATTGACCCACAGAGAAAAACGGAAACCATCCGGCGTGATACAGGGAATATCTCGCAACTTCTCCAAATCTTTCGCAAGAATTTTCTCTTCCCGCTGACGCTGCAGATAGGTGCGACGTACAGTACGAGTTGCACTACTGACAATATCGCCGGTAAAACCATCAACAATTAACTCCTGTCCCTCCAGCTCCGCCCAAGGCAGGTCAATGGCACCCATGACTGTGGGAATACCCAGCGCTCGGCCAACAATCGCCATATGCGAGTTACTTGACCCTTTAAGAGAAATAATCCCCACCAGACGCTCAACGGGAATATCAGCTAATGCCGTGGCTGAAAGGTCTTCACCGACCAGCACCACGCGGCGAGGCATAGGCAATCTTTGGCGATCATTGCTCTGTAAATAACCCAACACGCGTTTACCCAGATCATTAACATCTGCAGCTCTCTCGCGCAGATAGGGGTCATCCATCTGCCGAAAGGTGCGCACATGTTTTAAAATTACCGAACTCCAGGCACTCTGTGCGGCTTGACCCGCCATAATTGCAGCTATTACCTCGCCACCCAGCGAGCGATCATCGAGCATGCGAATATATACATCAAACAGTGCCAGCTCTTCGGAGCTGAGTAGCTCTTCAAGGCCTTCACCCAAATTGTGCATATCATGCTTGGCAGACTCCAGCGCGGCGCGAAAAATTTCCACCTCAGCGGCAGGGTTGGTCGTAAAGCGTTCGGGTACCGACGCTAGCTCTGTGCTTTGCTCAACCAATACCACGCGGCCAATACCTATACCTGGCGAGCTGGGAATACCATGAAAGGTTGCCTCGCGGCTTTTACCGCGACCCGCCGAGGCCAGTTTACGCAGCGCACCTGTAGCCTCTGCATGAGCAATAGCGCCAGATAGCTGGGCACAAACCGTCACCACAAAGGCCTCTTCTTCGGCGGCAAAACGGCGCTCGGTTTCCTGCTGAAGAACCAGCACCCCCAGTACCTTGCGGTGATGAATAATGGGCGCGCCCAGAAACGAGTGGTAGGGCGCCTCACCGGTCTCTTCAAAATAGGCGTAGTTGGGGTGCCGATCGGCCTCCCTTAAATTAAGTGGTTCTTCTTTGGCCGCAACCAAGCCAACTAGCCCTTCGCGCATCGCCAGACGCACCTTGCCAATGGATTCGGCGCGCAGGCCCTCGGTAGCCATCAGTACATAGCGTTGATCGGTTTCATCGAACAGGTAGACAGAACAGACGCCCGCGTTCATTGCCGCGCGGACTTCCTTGACAATAATGCTCAGCACTTCCGGTAGATTGCGAGCGCTATTAACCTCCTGAACAATGGTGCGCAACGAGGCCAGCATAATTAGACGCCTCGGCTCAGCTGTTCAAAACGGGCATTGGCAGGGGCAAACTCGAGCAACGCATTGCAATAGACACTGCGTTTAAACGACACTACAGAATTAATTGGATACCAGTAGTTAACCCACTCCCAGCCGTCAAACTCGGGCGTACCAGTAGCATCAAAACGCACCTTTGACGCCTCGCCGGTCAGTTCTAGATAAAACCATTTTTGTTTCTGGCCGATGCACAGCGGCTTGGAATGCTTGCGCTGCATCTGCGCGGGAATATGGTAACGCAGCCATTTTTTTGTGCGCTGAATAATCTTTACATCGCTGGACTCAAGGCCCACTTCTTCGTACAGCTCACGATATAGAGCCTCTTCTGCTGACTCACCTTTGTCTAAGCCGCCCTGAGGGAATTGCCATGCATTCTGACCCAATCTCTTGGCCCAGAATAATTTTCCCTGGCCATTACTGATGACAATAGCAACATTAGAGCGAAAACCATCCTTATCAACCACAGCGTTATTCCCGTTTTAACCTATTATTTGCGCCTTTCATTGTTCCACAGTCGACAACGGCCAGCAATTTTCTCTTGAGGCTATCTTACATCATCGCTATCCTTCGCCTTCATTTAATTACACTGGATTTTCCCATGGCGTTGGCGATTTTTGACTTAGATAACACCTTGATTGCCGGTGATAGCGATCATGGCTGGGGAGAATTTTTGATCGCCAAAAATAAGGTAGATCGCAACCATTACCAGAAAATGAATGACCGATTCTATGCCGACTATGAGGCTGGGTGTTTAGATATTCTGGCTTATCTTGAGTTTTCTCTGGCGCCATTGGCAGCAACATCAATGGCAGAACTTGCCCAATTGCACCTAGAGTTTATGCAGCAAGTAATAGCGCCACTGCGCTTGCCCAAGGCCGAAGCACTGATTGAAAAGCACCGTCTTGCCGGGGATAGGCTGCTCGTTATCACCTCAACCAATCGCTTTATTGTTGAGCCCATCTGCCATGCTTTGGGCATTGATGAGCTATTAGCAACCGACCCAGAAATAATTGATGGCCGCTACAGCGGCAAAATTGTCGGCGTACCCACTTATCAGGCAGGCAAGGTCGAGCGCTTAAATCTTTGGTTGAGTGAGCACAATGAAACCCTGGCCGGGAGTTATTTTTACTCTGACTCAATCAATGATCTGCCGCTCTTGCTGGAAGTTGATAAGCCCGTAGCGGTTGATCCAGATGAGGCACTCAATGCTGAGGCAACCTCGCGAGGCTGGGATATTATTTCTCTGCGTGAATAAAAAAGCCCCGGCAGATAGCCAGGGCTTTGTGTTTCTTGATGTGTCTTAGCTAAGGCTAATCAAGACTCATCAATAACATTCTGGTAGTCATCTGCATCTAGCATATCTTCCAGCTCACCAAGACCTGCTGGCTTGACTCGGAAAAACCAGCCGTCAGCATAGGGCGAATTATTAACCGTCTCTGGCTCATCTTCCAACGCAGGATTAATCTCAACTACCTCACCAGTCACTGGCGCATAAATATCTGACGCCGCCTTAACAGACTCAACCACCGCAACCTCAGCGCCTGCATCAATAGCAGCACCGACATCTGGCAACTCGACGTAGACCACATCACCCAGAGCTTCCTGAGCATGATCAGTAATACCTACAACAATAGTGCCATCACTTTCCAGGCGAGCCCATTCATGGCTGCTGGCATATTTCAATTCGCTGGGAAGTTCGCTCATACTATTCTCCTGTGACTCATAACATCCAAATATTTATTGCCCACCAAGCCTTGGCCAGCCTCTAAGTTTGGCGTCATTCTACTGATGATAAGGTAGAAAGTTAAAGTAATTTTCGACAACTAATGACCATATTCGTCAAATCTGTAAAATACCCCGCCATTAATATCGGCAAATTATTTTTCAACCCAACGAGGAAGCTATGCGAAACGGACCCTGCTCCATATTTTTACTGGGAATTATCGGCCTTAGTGCCATTGTCCGTCCCAACAGTTTGCTGTTTGCCGACGAGCTAGTACTCATTAATGGCGATACTTTAAAGGGTCAAACCGTTAAACAGACCAATCGTCATTTAATTTGGCACTCGGATAATTTTGGCGACCTTAGCATCGCCCTTGAAGAAATCGCCTCTATTAATGGCGCACCGCTTTCCTCTGCAGCTCCTTTACCCGGGCTCGCCGCGGCCCTATCCTCATTTAACAATAGCTATAAAGGTGGACTCTCTGTCACTGGTGCCTATGCCAGCGGCAATGAAGAGCGCGAAGACTGGGACATTGAAAGTACAGTTGAATGGCGAATCGGCGATTATCGTCACGACACCAGGCTCAACTACGAAAGCCATAGCCTCAATGGCTCCCCCTCGAATAAAGAGTACCATCTCGGCTACGGCGTAGATTTTTTCTTCCGTGAACAATGGTTCTGGGAAAATGGCGCAACCTGGGGTGCCAATGAAAATCGTGCCATAAACCAGTATTACACTGTGAGCAGTGCCATTGGTCGGCAGTTATGGGATACCGAGGCTAGTGCGCTATCAGTAGAGTCAGGTCTAACCTGGATCAGTGAAGAGTTTAATAACCAGAGCTCTGACAATCGACTTACCTGGAGCTGGTCAGCAGACTACCGTCAGCGTCTTATGCGGAGCCTAGAGTTGTTTCATACCCACAGAATGTTATTGTCACTCTCTGATTTCAAAGACTCAGAGATCAAAGCAGATGTAGGGCTAAAAGCACCGCTGGTAAATAACCTGTTTACAGAACTAAAGTTTGAATGGATTTACGATAACCAGCCTGCTCTGGGTACTGACACCAGTGATAGCCAGCTAACCATTGGTGTTAACTACAGCTGGTAGCCTGACTTAGGGGCGGACCTGCAATGGCGGCTCATTGAGCGCCGCCAACTGTTCGCGCAGCATAAGGATATGGTCGCTCCAGTAACGCGGGGAGTTAAACCAAGAAAACGCCCGCGGAAATGCAGGGTCGGTCCAGCGTCGGGCAATCCAGGCACTGTGATGCATAATTCGCAAGGTGCGAAATACCTCGATCAGCCGCAGCTCGCGGTAAT
>CAJXVK010000101.1 GCA_913060735.1 uncultured Cellvibrionales bacterium | reverse complement strand
CGTTGGCGGCTTCCACTGTCTCGATCCACGCCGATTTACTGACGTTGTTAACGGTAGCGTTGTCAAAGGTGCCGTCGAGCAGGTTGGCGACTACGTCACTGAAAAAGTTGTCGAAGATAAGATTTCTATTATTCATATCGAGTAACCCGCCATCAACAGAATCATTGATGTTGTGGTAGGACTCGGACAATTCGTATTGCGAGAATTCTGTACTGGTGTCGGCGGCCTCTACCACCAGTCCCAGCATGATGGCATGATCGGTCACCGCGTAAAAATCCAGTGGTTGTGCCAGTTGTAATTCAAAGCCGCCGGGGTGCATGATCGCCTCACCCTGAGCATAACGGTAAGCATCTGCTGGTGTGGCGGTGGTCCCAAAAGCCGCGGCATCAAAAGACAGTGTTGTATGCACATGCAGATCGCCGAAGTAGGCGTTACGGTCCGGGTTGGATTCTGGTCGACTGTCACTGGGCTCTGATGATAAAGGCGGAGATGGAAACGAGATGATCTCATTGTCCACCGGAATAACCGTGTTCGTCGTGCGGTAGTACTGATACGCTTCGTTGCGCCTTTGCTCCTGCGCCTGGTCGCCTGAACAGCCGCTCATTAGCGCAATAGCAGCTAACACTCCAATCTGGTAAGTCACTCGGTACATTATTGAATTCTCCATCTCGCTGTTATGGGGTTTGTTGTTTATTGAGGAACTAGTTGCTATCGACGAGCCATAATCGCAATCATCTTTTGCGCGGTTTCCAAACCTGAATTTTGATTCTGCCCGGTTATAAAACGCTGCTCGGCATCGATAGCCACGTGGGTTGCGAAAACATCACGAAACGCCGTTTGGCTTTCAAAGACCGCACCAGCTTTACGCAGCTCCGTTTCTGGATGCAGTGGTGTAAGTTCAATCCCCAGCTCTTTGACCTGTTTGTCGGTGACGCCTGTCATGGGACGACTAGCTATCAGCTTGTTACCATTAAGGTCTTTTACGTCGATAAAGCCCAGGGCACCGTGGCATACAGAACCCATGAGTGGCTCTTTAGCACCGTAATAGGCATCACCTAATTTATTGGCCAACACTTCTGAATAACCCAAGTCATAAGCTGCGCCCCAACCGCCGACGAGAAAAATGGCGTCGTACTGGGTGAAGTCTACATCATCAATCAGCAGAGAGTTTTCCACCTTGGCAAGCAGGGTGGGGTCATTGAGATAGCGCTTGTCTTCAGGGCTGATCATGGCACGGCCCAGGCCGCTGGGGTCCACTGGAATTTGACCGCCCTTAATGCTGGCGACATCAATCTGCATGCCGGCATCCAGGTAGCTGTAATAGGGGTGTGTCAACTCTGAAAGAGCGATACCGGTAGCTTTACCCGTTGTTTCTCCCGGAGCATTTAGCACCCCGTGACTGGTGGTTACTATGAGTGCGCGCGTGCCGGCAGGCAGTTGATGGGTTTCGCCTGTGTATTCAGGATGTAGACCCAACTTGTGCACGATAGTGGGTAAGGCAATGACAAAAATTGCGATAACGGCAACGACCGCTGTACCAAATTTGAATAGTTTGCTTTTCATGGTTTGACCTCTGCTATTAACGAAACGTCAGTTCGCTGTGTTTGTTACGTTTTAATTCTAAGTTGACAAAGTCTTTGGTGTATTTATCGTTATTTTTCCAGGGATCCCTGTCACCGTTTTTGGGCATGATATCTTGTGCTCGAAGCACATAGCCGGCGTCAAAATCCAGCAGTGGTACTTCGCCCATTTTATCTGTGATGGTGGGCGTTACGCTGGTATAGCCATTGCGATTCATTTTTTTAAGCAATCCGCAGACGTACTTGGCGGTGAGATCGGTCTTCAGTGTCCATGAGGAATTCGTGTAACCAACGCTCATTGCCATGTTGGGAATATCCGATAACATCATGCCTCGGTAGACATATCTTTCCGTTAGATCGACTTCCTTGCCGTCAATGCTGTAGGCGATATCGCCGCCGAATTTCAATTTCAGGCCCGTTGCCACAACCACAATATCCGCATCCAGCTGTTTACCGGATTTTAAAGCGATCCCCTTGCTGTTAAAACTATCGATATGGTCGGTGACCACTTCAGCTCGCCCCTCTCGAATGGCGGCAAATATATCGCCATCGGGTACAGCGCACAGGCGCTGATCCCAGGGGTTATAGTCGGGTGTGAAGTGGGTATCCACGTCGTAATCGGGCCCCAATTCTTCGCGGATCTTGTTGAGTAAGAAACGGCGTAAGCCCTTGGGGTTCTTTCTGGATAAGCGATAGATATATTGCTGTAGCAATACTTTTTTCCAGCGAATCAAACGAAATACCCAACTAGCAGGCAAAAACTTTATTAAGGGTTTTAGCCAGGGATCTTCACCGGGTACATTAGCGATATAGGTTGGTGAGCGCTGCAGCATCACCAGGCTGGCGGTGTCTTCAGACATGGTTGGTACTAGGGTTACTGCTGTAGCACCACTGCCGATCACAACAACACGTTTGTTTTTATAGTCCAGTTGCTCTGGCCAGTGTTGCGGGTGAACAATCTCACCTTGAAAGTCGTCTATACCTGCAAACTCAGGGGTATACCCCTGATCATAGTCATAATATCCGCTGCAACTGAGAATAAATCGGCAGCGAATGATCAGCGGCTCTTCATTATCGGATTGAGTGTCGGAACGAGTAACGGTAACTGTCCAAAGATTGTCCGTTGAAGACCACTGAGCTGACACGACCTTGTGGTTGTAGCGGATATGTTGATTGAGGTCATGCTCGTCTGCCGCTTCACGAATGTACTCGAGAATGGTATCACCATCAGCGATGGCAGATTTATTTACCCAAGGCTTAAAGCCATAACTGTAGGTGTACATGTCGCTGTCAGAACGAATCCCCGGGTAGCGGAATAAGTCCCATGTACCTCCGCTTACAGCGCGAGCCTCCAGTATGGTAAAGCTCAGTTCGGGTGACCTGCGGCGCAATTGGCAGGCGCTGCCGATACCTGCCAGACCTGCACCGACGATAAGAACGTCGACTAATTCGTTCTCTTCTTTCTTCATGGGTATTTCTCTTGCGACTGTGATTAAAGGTCTGGAAGTATAGGTGCCGTTTAAATAATCGGGTATATCATTTTCGGCCGCAGGGCGTTGGGTTAAGCGCAGCGATGAGTTTATAGAGGGCTGAAGTTCTTTATTGAATGTCCGAACATGATACATAGACGGTTGGGTGGGAAGCTATAATCGAATGATCAAAGAAAAATAAAATTCCCCGGTCATGGCCATGGTGTTGGAGGTTATATCCATGCTGAAAAAACTGAGTTTGAGCGTGCTAGCTGTTCTGCTGTTGGGTGGGGGCGTCGTTGCCGTCAAATTTGTGATTCCTATGTATGCCGTTCTCGATAAGGTTGGGCCCGGCACTGCACCTCGCGACCTTGCTCAGCAGGATGACAGCAAGGTGGTGGCCCCCTATCTCAACGCGTACGCGGAGCCTGCCGGAGAGGTATCGGCTACCGGTGCTATAGCTACCAGTGAGACGAACCTCTATTGGGGTGAGCTGCATCTGCATACTGCGGAGAGTTTTGATGCCAGTATGATGGGCAATAAAATCAGCATTGAGGATGCCTACCGTTTCGCCAAAGGTGACCCTCTGTTAGGCCCCGGAGGTGAGATGATGCAGTTGAGTCGCCCACTGGATTTTGTCGCAATTACCGATCACGCCGAAGGCTTCGGTAGCCGCACGCATTGCGATGATCTAAACCTGTCGCTTCGCGAGCGCGCGACCTGTTGGCTGATGGGGCTGGATAACCCGGCCCTATTCTCTATTTTTGTTGATGGGGCTCGTGGTACAGCCGAACCTGGCGATCCTTCGCTGCCAGCGGGTGTTTATCAGGCCGAGCTCCGTCAGCCTCTCGATTTGAGCCAAATGCCTACCTGTAAAGGGGGCAAGGATGCGGCTCAGCGGTGTTATGATAATACCTACAGGGATTGGGCGCGTTATGTCCGGCTTGCCGACGACTATTACGACCCCGGCGAGTTAACCACACTGATCGCCTACGAGTTTTCTCCAGGCTTGCCGGATCAGGGTAAGCATCATCGCAATGTTATTTACCGCTCCAATATTGTGCCTGAACGGGCCATTTCCAGCTTTGATGTGCCCAATGCCATTGAGCTGTGGAAGGGACTTGAAGCGACTTGCGCTAAAGAAGACGGCTGTGACTTTTTGACCATCCCCCATAACCCGAACAAAGCCTGGGGGCTAACCTATTCCCGTTATACCTGGGATGGTCAAAAATACAGCGAGGACGACTGGCGCTTGCGCCAAAAACGCGAACCCCTAACCGAAATTTTTCAGATCAAAGGCTCACAGGAATGCGCGCTGGGAGTTGGCGCAACAGATGAAGAGTGCGCTTTTGCGCAGGTTCTGGACCCCTGTCAGCCGGGAGAGACGACAGGTTGCGCGTTTCAATCCGGCTTCGTTCGCCAGGGCATGAAAGTGGGGCTAGAGCTTGAGCAGGAACTTGGTTTTAATCCTCTACAAAATGGCTTTGTCGCGGCCACTGACAGCCATAACTCCAACCCGGGGGATGTTGAGGAGTGGGATTATCGCGGCTCGGCCGGCACGGTTCAATCTCCCGCACTGCGTCGTCTGAGACAGGGTAACCCAGAAAATAAAGCTTATAAGTCCTCTCTCAAATTCAACACCGCCGGTGGTCTGGCTGCGGTATGGGCGCCAGAAAATACTCGTGAAGCTATTTTTGACGCGCTCGCACGCCGCGAAACCTATGCCACCTCTGGGCCGCGTATTGCACTGCGTTTTTATGCCGGTTGGGACATCGAGGAGGCGATGATTGATGCCCCCGAACTGATGCCTTATTTAGAGAACCACGCTGTCCCGATGGGGAGAGTGCTTCTTGCCAGTGGAAACGTCAAAGTTAATCAATCCGGTGGCGCTAGCGTTCAGAGTCCCGAGTTTTTTGTATGGGCGGTGCGCGACCCCATGGATGCTCCCCTGCAACGCATTCAAATGGTTAAAGGCTGGATTGATCAAGCCGGTCAAACCCATGAAAAAGTCGTGGATATCGCCTGTGCTGATGGCTTGCAAGTCGATTCGGCAACCGGTCGTTGCCCCGATAATGGTGCAGTTGTAGATATGGCAACCTGCCAGTTCAGTGCTGGCACCGGTGCCACCGAATTAAAAACGCTTTGGCGTGATTCGGATTACAACCCCGATCAACGTGCCTTTTATTATGTGCGCGTGTTAATGAATCCCACTTGTCGCTGGTCAAGTTTTGATGCCATTCGGCTTGGCAGAGAACCAGATCCGAGTGTACCGGCAACCATTCAGGAAAGGGCCTGGTCTTCGCCAATTTGGGCAGGCGGCCAACCCAGAAATTAATAACAAATAGTAGGGAGTACAGGGGTTATGACCCAGCAAGACTATCAATCAGAGCTGAAGGGCTATTACCAAAATTCCACTTGTGCCACTGAGTACGGTGGCATTAGACGCCAAAAACATGCACGAAGCCCCGGCCTGAACATTCAGTCAGGTGAGAGTCTACATGTTACCTCCCGCAAGTTTGCAAACGATCGATGGGTGGTCGGCACCTTTAATGTTGACAACAGGTTATTTGTTTTTGGCGGTTCTGTACCTAGCCAGGCCGATGTCTCCATTGGTTGGGTGGAGGAGGTCGACCCGATTACCCTTGAAGTGGTGAATTCATCACCCGAATTATCTACTGGCGGCCACAATTGGTGTGGTGGGGCAGCTGTGCTGGCAGATGGCACTATTATCACCGGGTTCGGTAATCGCATTCATAAGCTCAACTTGGATCTTGAGCTTATTGCGGAGATGGAACTGCCGATGGACCATGCGCACAACGGTATCAGTTTGTTATCTGATGGCATGATGATTACGCGTAATCTTGAGCACGAGCACAGTAAAAAGTCAGTCTTTACCGTTTTTGATCCAAGCACCATGCAGGTGGTCAAACGTGTTGAATTTGTAGGCGCTTCGATTGGCCGCTTTTGTGTCGATCTGACGCCGGAGGGCGAATTTGTTTACGCCACTACGCCGACCCATATTCATCGCCTGATTTACAAAGACCAAAACCTGATTCTGGATGAAAACTGGAGTGCTTCCTATGACTTGCCCGGCGAAGACCAAAGCTTTGCCTGGTGTAACACCGTGGGCGATGACAGTGTCTGGTTCATGGATATGGGTGACACTCCACCTCTAGAAACGATCATGGGTGCCTATCCTGTTGGAACCCAGCCAATGGCCTTTTCCAAATCCTGTAGCGCTCCGGTGCGTGTACACCGAGTATCCACTACAGATAGTAATTCAACCGATGTGTTAACGCCGTTTGAATTACCCTATGGCGGACACAACGCATCTCCGCTCTACGTGCAAGATAAAAAAATCTTGTTGACCTTTGATACAAATAATAGAAAAACCGGCGCCTGGCGATTTAATGGGGCGGGGGACTTTGAGGAATTGTGGGTTCACGATATCGCTAATTCCAATCAGGTGTTGTATTACCCCAACACGGGTGAAGTCGTCCTTGATGATGTGCTGGATGATAAAACCGTTGATGCTGTTGTTATTGATATAGAAACGGGTGAAGAAAAAGGACGTACAGCGACAGGCACTCGTTACCCGGCAGCCATGGCCTTTTACCCTGGTCTGAATCGTGATTGCTACTCGACCAGTGGTGTAGAGGGTGTGTTGTACCGAGTTTTCGTCTCTTAGAGGCAAAGAAATTAATAAAAAGTAAGTGGTGAAGGAATGAAATTAAAACCGATAAAAATTTGTGCTGCTCTGGTGGTGATGTTAGCCGTTGCCGGTGGCAGTTACTGGCAGGTCAATTTCAATAAAGACTGGCGCCAGCAGCACGCCTACAGCAAAGGTGTGGACGCACTGATTTACGCGTTTCCCTATTATTTGAACACAGTGCTTCGCTATAAGTGGGGTCAGCCTGAAGCGCCGGAGGGTCAGCAAGTACCAGTGGACGCGATAAACCAGTTCTGGCACGCGACGTTTGTCGATCCTAAAAACTATCGCGACGGTGGTGCGCCGAATGCCGATACGCTCTACTCACCTGCCTGGGTATACGCCAAAGAGCAGCCGATCATTATTACGGTACCGGAGATTCCGGGTGACCGATATTTTGCAATTGAACTGGCGGGTTTTGATTCAGACAACTTTGCCTATATCAGCAAGCGCCTCC
>CAJXVK010000100.1 GCA_913060735.1 uncultured Cellvibrionales bacterium | reverse complement strand
GTCGGCAGCGTCAGATGTGTATAAGAGACAGCTATATACCCGACCTTTTTATTGGTGGCATAATCCCCTTAAACGCTGCTGGCTCAAACTAGAAATAAGCAGTGCTTGATTTGTCGCAATCGGGTAAGCCTGTAATAGAGTTGGCAGGTTTTTACTTTATACTGGGGTCTTTAATTTTCTGATATAGGCCTTCATTTGGTGCGTATTTCTCTTGTTATTGTATTTTGCTGTGGCCTGCTGGGCTGTCTTGGAGCCCCGGAAGGGGTTATTCCAGTAAAGGATTTTAGTATCGATCGCTATCTGGGTAAGTGGTATGAGATGGCTCGACTCGACCATTCTTTTGAACGCGGCCTCAGTGCGGTAACAGCCGAATATTCTCTGCGTGATGATGGTGGTGTGCGGGTTATAAACTCTGGTTTATCCACTGAATCTGGTGAGCGTAGCGAAGCTGAGGGTAGGGCATATTTTGTTGAAGATGCCGACCAAGGTTATTTAAAAGTGTCTTTCTTTGGCCCGTTTTTTGGCTCTTATATTATTTTCGAGCTGGATACTGAAGGCTATGAATATGCTTTTGTGGCAGGGAATAATACCAACTATCTATGGCTCTTGGCACGCACGCCTGTGGTGAGTGATAAGGTGATGGAGCGCTTTATTGAGCAGTCAAAGGCGCTTGGCTTTGCCACCGATGAGTTGATTTTTGTTAAGCATCCTACTGGCCAAGAGGCTGTGCAATAGTATCCTGCGCAAACTCTTCCACTTGCGGATCCAACGGCAGTTCGGGCGGATTTAGCAGTTCTGGCACGACGGGCTTTATGGTTAGCATAATGCCCATCTCTGGATGGTCTATATAGTAGATGGTCTGCTCTTCGATACGCTTTGATTTATTGAGAATCCAGACTGTGTCAACAGGGTATTTTTGCGGTTGGCTATTGTCGGGTAGAGCAGGCTCGGGGTTTTCTATTCCAAGGGACTCAGGGCTATCTATTTCCAAAGGCTCAGGGCCTTCTATCTCGAAACGCGCAGGGCCTTCTATTTCAAAACGCTCAAGGCTGTTTGTTTCAACAGGCTCAGGGGTGCCCATTTTAAGGGGCTCAAGGCTGTTTATTTCAAGAGTCTCAAGGTTGTCAGTGCTACCGTGTTTTTGGCTTTCGTCGATTGCTAGCATTGGTTCGGCTGCGATCTCATTGAGCGAAAATTGGTCCTCGGCAGACTCGGGCGCAGTGGGGAAGTTGGGCAACTCTATTAATGTGGCGGGGTTGGCTGTATCGATATTGGCAAATTGCAGTAGCCATAAATCTGATTCAAAATGCAAGAATCGCGACTTATAAAAGCGCAGTGAGCCCTCTAGTTGGAAGCGGTCTTCAAAACGCTGCCCGGCCTTGATGACCACCCAGGGATCGGCAGCACCCTCATCGGCTGCGAAGCGCCAGGCCTCATGAAAAACAACATTATATTGGCGGCGATCTAGCGCTGCTACACTTTCATTGAGCTCGCGGAACTCCTTATCCAATAGCAAGAATGGCGCTTCATACTGGGGTACATACAGTTCTTCAGGTTCTGTGGTTTGAGCAATATCCGCACTCTCATTGACAAGCAGGCTGTCGGTATTAAACCCATCCACAGTTGCCATTAGTGGATCAGCCACAGTTGCTATTAGTGGATCAGCCACAGTGACCATAGGAATCATACGCAGTGATTCATTCAGGGTCGGCTGATAGAGGAGTGATCCCTGTGCCAGGGGAAAACCATCTTGCTGCAATGGCATGTTCGGGTTTATCAACTGTAACCAGTTTTCAGGAAAGCTGAGCTGATAGTCTTGCGGGGGTGCCTCACCGCCAATATTAGCATTTTGGGTGAACAGTATTACTTCGACCTGATACCAGTTATCTGGCGCCTCTATTTCGAGTGCTGGCTCTGCGGTGTTAGCGAGGCTATTTTTAAACGGAAGTAGCAATAACATCAGGGTGCACACCGATGTTCTTGCTGCCCAGTATGCTTGGTTCCTGTTTGTAGCCATCCTTTTTAAGCCTCAGTAAGCAGTTTCTGCAAAATCTCATTGACCAGATCAAAGCGTTGATCGGCCGTTTCCATAGCCATAGTGAAACTCAGTTGGTCATTGTTTTGCAAGCGGAATATGGCTGGGTCGGCTTGCACCATTTTTACAATAGTGATGGGCTCGACAATGGTATTGGCGGTAAATTGCAGACGTCCTCCATTGGGGCCCGCCTCGATCTTTTTAAGACCAATCTGCTCGCCAATCTGACGCAGCTCGGCAAGCTGGAACAGCGTCTTGACCGGTTCGGGTAGCAGGCCAAAGCGATCAATCATCTCCACCTGTAGTTCATGCAGGTGCTGTTTGGTTCCGCAATTAGATAGGCGCTTGTAGAGTGTCAGGCGCATATTGACATCGGGCAGATAGTCATCTGGTATCAGGGCCGGTAAATGCAGATTTACATCGATGCCAGCGTTGAGTGCAGCATCAAGATCAGGCTTGGCACCTTTGCGAATTGCATTGACAGCACGGTCGAGCATTTCTAAATACAGCGTAAAGCCAATGGCTTGAATATGACCACTTTGCTCTTCGCCGAGCAGCTCGCCAGCACCACGGATTTCAAGGTCATTGGTAGCTAGGGTAAATCCAGACCCGAGATGATCCGCTGCGGCAATAGCTTCAAGGCGCTTGGTCGCATCTGCGGTGATTTTCTTTTCTTGAGGAAGCATCAGGTAGGCGTAGGCTTGATGGTGCGAGCGACCGACACGGCCACGCAACTGGTGCAATTGGGCTAGACCAAATTTGTCGGCACGGTCGATAAGAATGGTGTTGGCGCTTGGAATATCAATACCCGTTTCAATAATGGTGGTGCAGACCAGTACATTAAAACGCTGGTGATAAAAGTCTGACATCACCTGTTCCAGACTGCGCTCGCGCATCTGGCCATGGGCAATATTAATACGCGCCTCTGGCACCAGTTCGGCTAACTCGTCAGCGACACGCTGAATGCTCTTTACATCATTGTGCAAGAAGTAGACCTGCCCGCCACGCAGTATTTCTCGCAGTATGGCCTCGCGGACCACGCGAGACTCCAGCTCGCGCACAAAGGTTTTTACCGACAGGCGCTTGGCCGGAGGAGTGGCAATAATAGAGAGATCGCGAATGCTGTGCATCGACATATTTAATGTACGCGGAATCGGTGTCGCGGTCATGGTGAGAATATCCACCTCACTGCGCAGCGATTTAATTTTTTCTTTTTGGCGCACGCCAAAACGATGCTCTTCATCAATAATCATAAGCCCTAAGCGGCCAAAGTCGATATTGGCATGCAGCAGCTTGTGGGTACTTATAAGAATGTCGACCTGACCAGCTTCGGTGGCGGCAATAACTTCATCCTGCTCCTTATTGGTACGGAAGCGCGATAGCTCTTCTACGCGCACCGGCCAGTCGGCAAAGCGGTCACGGAAATTTTCCAGATGCTGGTGGGCCAGCAATGTGGTCGGGACTAGAATCACCACCTGTTTACCGCTGGATACGACCGTAAAGGCCGCGCGCATGGCAACCTCTGTTTTACCAAAGCCAACATCACCGCAGACTAGCCGATCCATGGGCTGGGTACTCAATAGATCGCTGCGAACGGCGTCGATGGCCTCTTGCTGATCGGCGGTTTCTTCAAAGGCAAAGTCACTGCTAAATTTACGGTAGTCCTCTTCGTTACTCTCGCAGGCAAAGCCTTTACGAGCCGCTCGGCGGGAGTAAATATCCAGTAATTCCACCGCAGTATCCCGCACCTGCTTGGCTGCTTTCTCTTTAACTTTGTCCCACTTGTCGGTACCTAGCCTGTTGAGTGGCGCAGCGACCTGATCACCACCGCCAAAGCGGCTGATGAGATGCAGCGATGATACTGGCACATAGAGCTTGGCATCGTCGGCATAGGTCAGCATTAAAAACTCTTGCTTGGATTTATCTACATCGAGTAATACCAAGCCTTGATAGCGACCAACGCCATGCTCGATATGCACTACGGGTGCGCCAACTTTTAGCTCAGCCAGATTCTTAAATATATAGTCTGGCGATTCTGATGCCTTGGAGCGGCGACGACGCTGCATCACCTGTTGGCCAAACAGTTCTCCTTCGGTGATCAGGCAGATATTGTGACCTGGGATGTAGAGGCCCTGGTCAATAGGGTAGGTAGTAATGCAGTGCACATGGCTGGAGTCATTAAACTGCTGCCAGCTATCGACGTCCTCTGGGAAAATATGAATGGTCTTAAGTAAGTCGGTGAGAACTTCGCGACGCCCTGCCGATTCTGCGCAAAACAGCACTCGGCAGTCACCAGAGATAGAGGTGCCCGATGATAAGAATTCATCAAGCCGCGATAGCGGGTTGGCCTGTTTAGCGTTGACTGCAATATCTGGCACGCCATGAATACCATGGTTGCTATAGCCGGCAGATTCATCGAGAAAATCGCCGGTCAATACGGTGCGCGGCAGTTTTTTAAGCTGAGCAAATATTTGGTCGAAGGGCACAAACACTTCGGCGGGCGGTAGGAGCGGGCGCTCGGGATCAACTCCGTACTCCTCGTAGCGGCTGGCGATATCCTGCCAAAAATGTTGCGCTGCGCCCTCGATAGCACTGTGAGTAAAGAGCTGCACCTGTGGTGGAAGATAGTCAAAAAGCGTTGCTGTCTTAGTAAAAAACAGGGTTAGGTAATATTCGATGCCCTGGGGCGCAATACCATCTTTAATATCGCGATAAACGGGACATTTGGCTGAGTCCTGATCGAAATGATCGTGCCAGTTATTGAGGAACTGATTGGTTGCCTCTTTATCGATCGGAAACTCGCGCGCTGGTAATAGCTGTACTTGATCAACAGCCTCTAGTGTGCGCTGTGATTCAGCATCAAATAGACGTAGAGACTCGATTTCATCATCGAGCAAATCGATACGAAATGGGTTTTTGGCACCCATGGGAAAGATATCAATCAGTGAACCGCGAAAGGCAAATTCGCCATGTTCAAAAACGGTCTCTACGCGCAAATAACCTGCTCGGCTAAGCTGATCCTGCAGCTGTATACGATCTAGGTCTTCGCCGATTTTGTAGCTAAAGGTGCGCGAGGCGACAAAGTCTGTCGGCGCAATACGATGCATCAGCGTGGGCATGGGCACGATTAATATGCCCTGTTTTGTGTTGGGTAGACTCGCTAATGTTTGCAGCCGTGACGAAACAATATCTTGGTGGGGCGAAAAAATATCATAGGGCAGTGTTTCCCAGTCGGGAAAGATAAATATAGGTAGCTGGTGCCCCGCCATAAAAAATTTCAGTGCCCGGCTCTGAGCTGCGGCTTCGCGGGCAGTTTCGGTGATCAGGAGAGTCAGGCCATCGTAATTGAGGGCCGACTCTGCAACAGCGAGGGCGCGACCAGAGGCACGCAACTCTCCCCAGGTTTTTTTGTCACCAGATACAGAGGCGGGAACTTGGTTAAAAATGTTCATAGGTACTTATTCACAGGGACTTAAAAGTCGACCAAGGTTAATTTTAAAGCTGGGTATTCTACTGATCTCGGGCTATCGATTATAGGAATATTCTCTATTATTAGATTTACGCTTTTTACCCTTGTGGTGTGGTTGTTCTACCCCCTCAAGTGAACCATAATAGTGCGCACATCAGCTAACCGTTAAAAGGATTATTACGTGGATCAACAGCAACGTCCCCTACCAGATGATTTTTTCAAAGATTGGAAGCAACGCGAGGCGCTGGCGGAGGGCATGATTCCTCTGATTGGCAAGCTCTATCGCGAGTGTAACGTCTCTACCTATATGTACGGCAACAGCATGGTGAATAAGTCAGTTATTGACTTAATGAAGGCCCATCGCCGTGTTCGTCAGGTAGAGCAAAATGAGCTCTCCGAATTTGATTCCGCTCCTATGCTCGATGCTATCGCCAAATTACAGCTCGGCCCAGCCCATCTGGATATTGGCAAGATGGTGGTTAAGTATCAGAGTCTGGGTAACGGCCGCTCTATAGAAAAGTTTCTCAATGATGAGCTGGCGAATATTATTGGCTCGCATACCAAGCCTCTGCCGCAGCCGCAGGATGTTGTGCTCTACGGCTTTGGTCGTATTGGTCGTCTGGTGGCGCGTATTCTTATAGATAAGGCGGGTGGCGGCGATGTACTGAGGCTGCGCGCTATCGTGATTCGCAAGGGTAAAATCGAAAATGACCTTGAGAAGCGTGCTGCCCTGCTGCGTCGCGACTCAGTTCATGGTTCTTTTAAGGGCACTATTCGCGTGTTGAATGATGAGAACACATTGGTCATCAATGGTAATCCGATCAAGGTGATCTACGCCAACTCACCGGATGAGATTGATTACACTGAGTACGGCATTAACAATGCTCTGATTGTTGATAATACCGGAGTGTGGAAAGACAATGCTGGCCTCGGTGGGCATCTGCGACCCGGCGCGTCCAAGGTACTGCTAACCGCACCAGCTGGTGATGATATTCCGAATATTGTCTACGGCGTCAATCATGATCAGATTACCCCAGAACGCAGTATTATTTCTGCTGCTTCGTGTACCACTAACGCCATTGTCCCTGTCCTTAAATGTCTGCTTGATGAATTTGGTGTCAACAGCGGCCATGTTGAAACGGTGCATGCCTACACCAATGACCAGAATCTGATTGATAACTACCATAAAGGTGATCGCCGTGGTCGCAGTGCGGCACTCAATATGGTCCTTACCTCGACTGGTGCGGCCAAGGCTGTGGCAAAGGCTATTCCTGAGTTGCAGGGCAAGCTTACCGGCAATGCGATTCGTGTACCCACGCCCAATGTCTCTATGGCGATACTTAATCTTCAGCTGGGTCGTGAGACCTCGGTCGAAGAGATCAATGAGTTCTTGCGCCAGCAGGCGCTTCACTCGCCATTACAGCAGCAAATTGGTTACACGGTGTCTACCGAAGCGGTATCGACTGACTTTGTCGGTTCGCGCCAGGCCTGTGTGCTGGATTCCCAGGCCACCATTGTCGATGGTAAAAGCTGTGTTTTGTATTGCTGGTACGACAATGAGTTTGGCTATAGCTGCCAGGTGGTGCGCTGTTTGGAGAAGTTTGCTGGTGTTGTCTGGCCCAGCTATCCTCAGGAAGCATAGGTACATTAGGCCAATAAAAAAGCCCCAACATGGGGCTTTTTTATTGGCTCCTGTATAGCCCCGCTGCAGTAGAGCCTAGGGTTGCTTCAGGCAATCCTGTCACTGATCAAAAAAACCCTTCATATTCGGTTTTATAGAGCGCTCCAGACTGGAATCAAACGCCCTAGACCTTTATACCTGTCTCTTATACACATCTCCGAGCCCACGAGACCAG
>CAJXVK010000099.1 GCA_913060735.1 uncultured Cellvibrionales bacterium | reverse complement strand
ATTGTATACTGCGCACTTTAATTGCACCTTCAACCGCACGGGTAAACCCTAGCGCCTCGCAAACTGCACTGCCACCGGCCATCGTGGTGGTGTAATACACACGGTGCTGCTCGGCACTGGAACGGATGGTCGAGGAGTCAGAAATAGCCTGACGCCCTTCTGTGGTATTGATAATCAGATCAATCTTATCACTCTTAATCATATCGACAATATGCGGTCGGCCTTCTTTAACCTTATTGACTCGTTGCACTGTACACCCAGACTGCTCTATAACCTCGGCTGACCCCTTGGTTGCAACCAGCTTAAAGCCAAGATCCTGGAATTTTCTAGCCAATGCTGGTAGCTGCTTTTTATCCCGCTCACGCACACTGATAAAGACCGTGCCCTTATCTGGAATCTCGTCACTTGCACCCAACTCGGCTTTGCCATAGGCCTCGGCAAAGGTTTCGCCGACACCCATCACTTCACCAGTCGATTTCATCTCTGGCCCAAGAATGGGATCGATGCCGGGGAATTTATTAAACGGGAACACCGCTTCTTTTACACTGAAGTAAGGTGGAATAATCTCTTTGGTAAAGCCCTGCGACTCGAGCGTCTGACCAACCATGCAGCGGGCCGCTACCTTGGCCAGCGAAGTACCAATGCATTTGGATACGAAGGGCACGGTACGCGAGGCGCGGGGGTTAACTTCGATAACGTAGATCTTGCCATCCTGCAGTGCCAACTGCACATTCATCAGGCCACGTACACCAAGTTCAACCGCCATCTTGCGACACACTTCACGCATATCATTTTGAATATCTTCACTGAGGCTGTAAGGCGGCAGTGAACAAGCTGAATCACCAGAATGGATCCCGGCCTGTTCAATATGCTGCATAATCGCACCGATCACGACCTGCTCGCCGTCACTCACTGCATCCACATCCATTTCGATGGCATTGGGCAGGAAGAAGTCAAGTAGCACTGGACTGTCATCTGACACCTGTACTGCGGTTTTCATATAATGGCGCAGTTCGTCCTCTTTGTAGACGATTTCCATGGCGCGACCACCCAAGACATAGGAGGGACGCACAACCAATGGATAGCCAATTTCTTTGGCCAGCTCGACCGCTTGATTTGCACTGCGGGCTGTTGCATTGCGTGGCTGCAGCAGATCGAGTTTCTCAATCATTTGCTGGAAGCGCTCACGATCTTCGGCGCGATCAATAGCATCAGGCGTAGTACCAACGATGGGCACACCTGCAGCTTCAAGGGCACGGGCCAGCTTCAGTGGCGTCTGACCACCAAACTGGACAATCACACCTTTGGGCTTTTCTACGCGCACAATCTCAAGTACATCTTCCAATGTGACCGGCTCAAAGAACAGTCGATCCGATGTATCGTAGTCTGTGGAAACGGTCTCTGGGTTACAGTTAACCATAATGGTTTCATAACCATCTTCGCGCATTGCCAATGCTGCATGTACACAGCAGTAATCAAATTCAATGCCCTGACCAATTCTGTTGGGGCCACCACCGAGAACCAAAATTTTGTCTTTATCGCTGGGACGCGCCTCGCACTCTTCTTCATAGGTTGAGTACATATAGGCCGTATCAGTCGCGAACTCAGCAGCACAGGTATCAACGCGCTTATATACAGGATGAATAGCAAAGCCGGTGCGTGCTTCGCGCATCTGGGTTTCACTGCAACCCAAAATATCGGCCAGGCGACGGTCGGCAAAGCCTTTGCGTTTGAGGCGATAGAGGGCCTGCTTGCTGAGGTCAGCCAGCGCTGTACCCTGCAAACTAAGCTCATCTTTAATAATGTCTTCGATCTGCACCAGAAACCAGCGATCAACCTTAGTGATCGCGAAGATTTCCTCTACGCTCATGCCCTGACGGAAACCATCGGCGAGATACCAGATACGATCTGGGCCCGCTTCAGCAAGTTGATTGGTCAATATGGCAGTGGCATTTTCATCATTGAGATCCAGCACAGGGTCAAAGCCAGCAGCACCAACCTCGAGGCCACGCAATGCTTTTTGCATGGATTCTTGGAAGGTTCGGCCAATCGCCATTACTTCACCCACAGATTTCATCTGCGTGGTTAAGCTCTGATCTGCCTGATCAAATTTCTCAAAGGCAAAACGTGGAATCTTGGTAACCACATAATCGATGCTTGGCTCGAATGAAGCCGGCGTAGCACCACCAGTGATTTCATTTTGCAATTCATCAAGCGTGTAGCCTACGGCTAGCTTTGCGGCGACTCGCGCAATTGGGAAGCCGGTCGCTTTTGAGGCCAGTGCCGACGAACGAGATACTCTGGGGTTCATCTCAATAACAATCAGTCGACCATCATCTGGGTTGACCGCAAACTGTACGTTGGAACCGCCGGTTTCTACACCGATCTCGCGCAATACCTTAATCGAGGCGTTGCGCATGATTTGGTATTCTTTATCAGTCAGTGTCTGCGCGGGGGCAACAGTGATCGAGTCACCGGTGTGAATACCCATAGGGTCGAGATTTTCAATGGCGCAGACAATAATGCAATTATCTTTGCGATCGCGAACCACTTCCATTTCAAACTCTTTCCAGCCAATCAGTGACTCATCAATCAACAGCTCATTGGTTGGTGAGAGATCTAATCCACGACGACAGATCTCTTCAAATTCTTCTCGGTTGTAGGCAATACCACCGCCGGAGCCGCCCATGGTGAACGAGGGACGAATAATACAGGGGAAACCAAACCGGTCTGAAACCTGAGTAGCCTCTTCCATACTATGCGCGATACCAGAATTGGGGGTATCCAAATCAATCGCTTTCATCGCCTTATCAAAACGCTCGCGATCTTCGGCCTTATCGATCGCATCGGCATTGGCACCGATCATCTCGACGCCAAACTCATCTAAAACACCGTGTTTAGCAAGGTCCAGGGCACAGTTCAACGCGGTCTGACCACCCATGGTCGGCAGCAAGGCATCTGGGCGCTCTTGTTCGATAATACGTGCCACAGTGCGCCATTCGACTGGCTCGATATAGGTGGCATCAGCCATCGCTGGGTCAGTCATGATAGTGGCTGGATTTGAGTTAACCAGAATTACCCGAAAGCCCTCTTCACGAAGCGCTTTACAGGCCTGGGCACCGGAGTAGTCAAACTCACAGGCCTGACCAATAATAATTGGGCCAGCGCCAAGAATGAGGATGCTTTTTATGTCAGTTCTTTTTGGCATGTCGTCTCCGCAGGCGCCTAGCGTTTAGCTTCCATTAATTCGATAAAGTGATCAAAAAGTACTGCTGCTTCATGGGGGCCAGGGCTAGCTTCAGGATGCCCCTGAAAGCTGAAGGCTGGTTTGTCAGTACGGTGAATACCCTGCAGCGAACCGTCAAATAATGAACGATGTGTAGCTATCAGGTGGGCGGGCAAACTAGCCTCATCAACAGCAAAACCATGGTTTTGGCTGGTGATCATAACTACATTGTTCTCAATATCTTCTACTGGATGGTTAGCACCATGGTGACCGAACTTCATCTTTTCCGTTTTAGCGCCAGAGGCCAGTGCCAATAGCTGGTGACCCAAACAGATACCAAACACCGGAATGTCGGTTTCAAGAATTTCACCGATGGCCTGAATAGCATAGTCGCAAGGCTCTGGATCTCCAGGACCATTGGATAGGAATATTCCGTCTGGATTCATCGCCAAAACATCTGCCGCTGGCGTCTGAGCCGGCACCACAGTCAGCTCACAGCCACGGTCCACCAGCATACGTAAAATATTGCGCTTAACACCGTAATCGTAGGCCACAACTTTAAATTTAGTGCTGTCAGGATCCTGGCTTTTGTGACCCGCACCCAACACCCAACTGTGCTCAGACCATCGGTAGGTGCTGGCCGTAGTCACTTCTTTGGCCAGATCCATTCCTTTTAGTCCGGCAAATGCTTTAGCCGCAATCAAAGCCTGCTCGTCACTCACATCGCCGGCCATAATACAGCCACTCTGTGCACCAGTTTGACGCAGTATGCGGGTTAGCTTACGAGTATCTATGTCGGCGATGCCTAGAATACCTTTTTCTTTTAGGTAGTCATCGAGGCGTTGCTCGCTGCGGAAGTTTGAGGCCAGTAGAGGCAAGTCGCGGATAACCAGCCCTGCTGCCCAGATCTGATCGGATTCTTCATCTTCCTTATTCACACCGACATTGCCGATATGAGGATAGGTAAGCGTAACGATCTGACGGGCGTATGAGGGATCAGTTAGTATTTCCTGATACCCTGAGAGGGCTGTGTTAAAAACTATTTCACCAACAGAGGATCCATCTGCACCAATGGCAGTTCCTCTGAAAATTGTTCCGTCTGCTAGCGCAAGTACGGCTTCCCGGTAAGTCTGGGAATTCACACAACCTCCTAAATAGTTAAAATATCACTCGAATATGAGTGGCATCTAGACATCGATAAATCCGAATATGACAGCAGTCAGTTACTTATATTTGCAAAAAAGCGAGATGAAACTGATCGTCTCATCTCGCTTAAATAGAATATTCTGCTGTGGCCTAACCTCTCGGAACGAGACCGCTTATTAGTAGCGGTGTTAGGAGTGCATTGTATGGAAGGCCGTTTATTTTGTCCATCACTGTCGATTATATTTTTGCGCTTTTACTTGAGCCCCAAGACATCCTGCATATCAAACAGGCCAGACTCTTTATCTGCCAGCCACTTAGCTGCACGCACCGCACCGCGAGCAAAGGCGGTTCGGCTAGAGGCTTTATGAGTAATCTCTACGCGCTCGCCCTCTGCAGCAAATAAAACCGTGTGATCGCCTACAATATCGCCGGCTCGCACAGTAGCAAAGCCAATGGTTTGTCGATCTCGCGCACCGGTTTGGCCCTCGCGTCCATATACAGCAACTTCTTTCAAATTGCGCCCTAGAGCTCCTGCAACTGACTCACCCAGAGACAATGCAGTACCTGAGGGAGCGTCAATTTTATGGCGATGATGGGCTTCACTAATTTCAATATCAACATCGTCGCCCAACACTGAGGCTGCCAATTCGGCGAGTTTAAACACCAGATTTACGCCTGTGGCGTAATTGGAGGCCATGCAGAGAGCATTGCTGCGGCTGGCACCTTGCACCTGTTCTAGCTGTTCCGCATTGAGCCCTGTGGTACCAATCACCATTTTTTTGCCATGCTCCGCACAGAATTTGGCATTGGCTGCGGTCACTGCGGGAATACTAAAGTCGATTAATATATCAAAGGCATCTGCGGCTTCGAGAGAGGCCACTACAGCGACATTATTTCGGCCAATACCCGCGAGCTCGCCGGCATCAACACCAATCAATGAGCTGTCTGGCCGTTCAAGCGCTGCGGTTAGCTGCACGCCATCAGTCACTGAAATCACTTCGATCAGGGCTTTCCCCATGCGGCCGCCAGCGCCGATTATTGCAATATTACTCATGGTGATACTCCTGTTTTAGTCGCCACTAGAAAACGTTACTCTACTATCAACCGGTTAAATTATCGAAGAATTTCTTTACTCCATCAAACCAGTTATTGGTGCGCGGGGAGTGCTTGCTTTTGCCCGCCAGACTCTTATCAAACTGCTGGAGAAAGTCTTTTTGCTCAGCATTTAAATTAACTGGCGTCTCGAGAATTACACGGCATAGTAAATCACCGGTAGCACCACCACGCACTGGATTGACGCCTTTACCGCGCAGGCGGAATAACTTGCCGCTCTGAGTTTCGGCAGGGATCTTCAATTTTACCTTACCGGATAGGGTCGGCACTTCAAGCTCACCACCCAGTGCTGCCTGAGCAAAGCTAATCGGCACTTCACAGTGCAGATTGGCGCCATCGCGCACAAAGATTGCATGATCGCGCACATGCATCTGCACATACAGATCGCCCGTTGGGCCTCCCTGTGCCCCAGCTTCGCCTTTTCCTGCAAGACGGATACGGTCACCTGTATCCACCCCCGCCGGAATCTTAACGGATAATGTTTTACGCTCTTCTATGACGCCCTGACCATGGCACACACCACAGGGGTCAGGAATTATCTGACCGCGGCCATGACATTTGGGACAGGTTTGCTGCACCGAAAAGAAACCCTGAGACATGCGCACCTGACCAACACCACCACAGGTATCACAGGTAATAGGTGATGTACCTTTGCGCGCTCCGGTACCATCACAGGTATTACAGGCACTCATGGTGGGCACATCAATTTGTACAGTTTTACCTTTGACTGCGTCTTCTAAATCCAGCTGCAGGTCATAACGCAAATCTGAGCCTCGAGCCGGCCCGCTGCGACCGCCGCGGCCACCACCGCCACCAAAGATATCACCGAAGACGTCTCCAAACACATCGCCAAAACCAGCACCGCCGCCACCGCCGGAGTTACCATCAACACCGGCATGGCCAAAGCGGTCATAGGCTGACTTTTTATCCTCGTCACCGAGAATTTCATAAGCTTCCTGCGCCTCTTTGAATTTCTCTTCGGCAGCTTTGTCATCTGGGTTGCGGTCGGGGTGACATTTCATCGCTATGCGGCGAAATGCCTTTTTAATCTCAGCATCAGAGGCGCCGTTATCAACACCCAATACTTCGTAATAATCGCGTTTGGCCATAACTTGGTTCTTTATTCCTAACTATCGCTAATATGATTAGGCGCGGAACAGAGCCCGCGCCTAATGGAAGTAGAGAAAAGCTTAAAGACTTACTTGCTGTCTTCTTTCTCGTCTTCAGCTTCTTTAACTTCTTCAAACTCGGCATCCATAGCATCGTCACCTGCAGCCTGTTCGCCACCTTCGGCTTGACCCGATTCGGCCTGCTCTGCATACATTTTCTGCGCTAGGCCGGATGAGGCTTCAGAAAGCACCTTGGCAGCTTCGTCAATAGCGTCTTTATCGTCGTTCTGCACCGCTTCTTCTACCTGCTTAATACCAGCTTCAATTGCAGCCTTCTCTTCTTCACTGGCTTTGTCGCCCGCTTCTTCAAGCGTCTTTTTAGCGGCATGAGCCAAACCATCAGCTGTGTTGCGCGCCTGAACCAGCTCGGCAAACTTCTCGTCTTCTGCAGCATTGGCTTCAGCATCTTTCACCATTGCATCGATCTCATCATCAGAGAGACCAGAAGAGGCTTTAATAATGATCGACTGCTCTTTGCCAGTCGCCTTATCTTTGGCGCCTACATTCAAAATACCGTTGGCATCAATATCAAAGGTGACTTCAATCTGAGGCATACCGCGTGGTGCTGGCGGAATATCGGCCAGATCGAAACGACCCAGCGATTTATTACCTGTGGCCTGCTTGCGCTCGCCCTGCACCACGTGAATGGTTACTGCAGTTTGATTGTCGTCAGCAGTGGAGAAAACTGTCTCTTATACACATCTCCGAGCCCACGAGACCAGAGAGGATCTCGTA
>CAJXVK010000098.1 GCA_913060735.1 uncultured Cellvibrionales bacterium | reverse complement strand
CATTAATAATCCAATATATTCCAGTATAAGAGTCGCAAAACAATCAAAAGTTGGCTTCTAGCGACGCGAAAGGCAAAACTATAGCAATAAGCCGGATTTTTGCAAGTTAGGGTTTGCTTTCAGCAGCGGTAAACCTACAATCCACGCTCTAACCAAGCCAAAACAGGGAAAAACACCACAATGCGCATTAAAGAGCTTCTAAATCAGCGATTTTCAGCCGCCATGCAGGCCGCCGGAATTCCCAGTGAATGCTCCCCGACTCTGGCGCTAAGTGGTAAACCTCAATTTGGTGACTATCAGGCCAATGGCGCCATGGGCGCGGCCAAGCGCATGCGCACCAATCCACGTGAGTTAGCCCAGACAATTCTCGATAATCTCAATCTCGATGGTATTGCCGAAAAGCTTGAAATTGCCGGCCCCGGATTTATCAACATCCATCTCGATGCAAAGTTTTTAGCTCGCAGTCTGGCACAGCCACAATCAAGCGCTGCTTCTATTAAGCAAACAGTGGTCGTCGATCACTCATCCCCCAATCTAGCCAAGGAAATGCATGTTGGCCATTTGCGCTCCACTATTATCGGTGACTCTTTATCTAGGGTACTTGAATATCAGGGCCATAAAGTTATTCGCCAGAACCATATGGGTGACTGGGGTACACAGTTTGGCATGTTGATTGCCGAACTCGAGGAGCATCTCGGCGAGGGTGAGCAAGCAGAACTGGCCCTCAATGATTTAGAGGTATTTTACCAGCAGTCGAAAAAACATTTTGATGCAGATCCAGAATTTGCTGACCGCGCTCGCGCCTATGTGGTGAAACTTCAGTCTGGCGATCAACATTGCCGCAATCTCTGGCAACAGTTTATCTCTGTTTCTGTGGCCCATAACCTAGATATTTATAAACGCCTCAATGTCGGCTTGCGCGAAGAGCATATTGCTGCCGAGAGCTCCTATAATGATGATCTTGAAAACGTCGTTCAGGAACTTGTAGAGCAGGGCTTAGCGGTAGAATCAGACGGCGCCAAAGTCGTCTTTCTCGAAGAGTTAGCGGATAAGAATGGCGATCCATCACCAATGATCGTACAAAAATCTGGAGGTGGTTTTCTCTATGCCAGTAGCGACTTGGCTGCATTGCGTCACCGCATCAATACATTAGAAGCCGATAGGATTCTGTACTTTATTGATGCGCGCCAATCACTGCATATGAAGCAGGTCTTTATCACTGGCCGTAAAGCGAGCTTCGCTCCACCCCAAGTAAGCCTTGAGCACCATGCTTTCGGTACCATGATGGGTAGCGATGGCCGGCCTTTTAAAACCCGCAGCGGAGGCACAGTAAAGCTGGCTGATTTGTTGGTGGAGGCGGTTGAGCGCGCCGAACGTTTAGTGCGTGAAAAAAATACCGACCTGAATGACGATGAGATAAAAGTAGTGGCGCGTAAAATTGGTATTGGTGCTATCAAATATGCCGATCTAAGTATTACGCGCACCAATGACTATATTTTTAACTGGGATGCCATGATGTCTTTTGAAGGCAATACGGCACCCTACCTGCAATACGCCTATACCAGAATTCGCAGTATCTTCCGCAAAGCCACCATTGATGCTGAGACCTTTTCAGCGCCTATAGATATAACTCAGATGCAGGAAAAAACCCTCGCATTTAAGCTGCTCCAGTTCGATGAGGTGATCGACCAAGTCGCAGCGGACTGCTACCCGCATACGCTCTGTGCCTACCTCTATGAATTAGCCAGCGCCTATATGACATTTTACGAGCACTGCCCAGTGCTAAAAGATGATGTACCAACAGCAACAAAACAAAGCCGTCTGCAGCTTTGTGCTCTGACGGCTGAAACTCTCGCTAGGGGTCTGGATCTGCTGGGTATTGAAGTTATGGAACAAATGTAGCTCTGCTTATTTGCCGATTTGATTTCTGTATAACGCCGCTGTCACAGGGTCAAAACAGCAAAAAACCACCGTCTCCAACAGGAGGTTTTGGCACAGCGCACTGTTCACCTCTGCAATTGCTATTTTGATGGCGCGCCGCGCAGGAAAACCTAATTCCCCACAACTAAAAGCAGGAAATGCGATGCTTTTAACATTGTGTTTTTTGGCCTCGATCATGGCCCTTTGGTAACAAGAAGCCAATAACTGCTCTTCTCTGTGTTCACCGCCCCGCCATGCTGACCCTACTTTGTGAATAATTATATTTGCCGCCAATCTGAATCCTGGAGTCACTCTGACTTCACCGATCGGACAATATCCTATTGCCTCGCAGGCATGCTCAAATTCATTTCCAGCTGCGCGCCGAAAAGCATCGCTGGCGCCATTGCCAACAGCCAGACCATAGTCAGTAGCATTGACGATAACATCGACATGTAATTGGGTGATATCACCCTGACAGATTTTAACTCGGTGCACGCGCTTTTGACCTCGAAATCAACATTTCAAGTGTAAGAAAAGAAGCACTCTGAGATGTTGATGACTATCACAACAAAACCGCGAAATGACAGCATCAGGTCGGCAGGCGTTACAGCTGACTGCGCATCTTATCAAATTGCTCAAGCACCTTAGCACTCTGAGTTTGAGCACCAATAATTGTCACCACAAAAATCGCCAGTACAGAGAATAAAAAGCCCGGCACCAATGAGAATAAATCGAACATACCTGAGCCATAACCCGAACTGCCCAGAGCTTCCCAGATAATAACGGTGGCGCCACCGGTCAGGATACCGGCCAGAGCCCCCGCCGCGGTCATAGAGCGCCAGTAAAGACTGAGCAAAATAGCCGGTCCCAATGAAGCACCAAGTCCAGCCCAAGCATAGGACACTACATCCAGAACCTTGCTGTCTGGTTTCATAGCCAGGACAGTCGCCAACAGTGCCATAACAACCACAGCAATACGGCCTATCTGTAAACGCTTTCTTGGCGTTAATTCGCTTTTCATCAACATTGGGTAAAGATCTTCAGCCAGCGTGGCTGAGCAAACCAATAACTGAGAATCGACTGTGCTCATAATGGCCGCAAGAATCGCAGCCAGCAGTACACCGGCAATCAGTGGATGAAAGATAAGACTAGTCAGCTCGATAAATACACGCTCGGAATCCGCCAGTGGATTGGCCAGATAAATCGTGCCACAGAGCCCCACCAGAATAGCCATAAGATACCCTATAAATGACCAGCTCACGCCAATCACGGTAGCAACACCCACCTCATCGGCAGAGCGAATTGCTTTAAAGCGCGCCAGCACATGCGGCAGGCCAAAATAGCCTAGGCCCCAGCCCAGCAGGCTTATAATCTCCAGCCCGCTAAGAGGTACACCCTTGGCATTGGTAAAGATATTGAGTAATTCAGAGTTAACCTGGGACACCTGATTGGCAAAACCAACCAGACCCCCAGCATTAGAAATCACTAGCACCGGCACAGCGATCAGTGCAGCCAGCATCAACAACCCCTGAAATACATCGGTCCAGGACACAGCTAAAAAACCACCGAATAAGGTGTAGAACAGAATTAATACCACGCCAGCGAATACCGCCACATTGTAATCAAGGCCAAATACGGCGTTAAAGAGTTTGCCGCCAGCAATCAGGCCAGAGCCAACATAGAACAAGAAAAATAGCAGAATCGCCAACCCAGCAATTATCTTAAGCCAGGGTTTAGTATCATCGAAGCGACGCTGTAAATAGGCAGGCACCGTGACCGCATCATCCAACAGTACTGAGTAAAGGCGCAGGCGCTTAGCCATCAGCATCCAGTTGGCGGCGACACCTATGGTTAGACCCAGAGTAATCCAAAACGCTTCCAGGCCAGCCATATAGGCGTAACCGGGCAGGCCTAGTAACACCCAACCGCTCATATCAGAAGCGCCGGCACTGATCGCCGAAACAGCGGGCGAAAGGTTTCTGCCGCCGAGAAAGTAGTCCGAGGCATTTTTGGTGCGCACATAGGCGTAAAAACCAATCGCCAGCACAATGGCAACGTAGGTAATAAAGGCCATGATGGTCGGTAGGGATAGTTCAGACATGGGGCGGCCTTATTTTTATTATGAAATATTAATTGCTCGAATATGAGATTCGACTTCCAGATTATCAGACTCTGCAGCGGATACTCGATCCAGCTGTAATCCAGTAAAGTTAAAAAGATCCGTATCCGCTAACTGGGACGGCGAGACATTCTTTATCGCGCCAAAAATTGTATCGATGCGACCGGGAAACTGTCGCTCCCAACCCACCAGCATCTCTTTCACCACATTGCGCTGCAGGCCCTCTTGGGACCCACAGAGGTTACAGGGAATAATTGGAAACTGCTTGAGCTCTGCCAGGGCAATTAGATCGCTCTCACGGCAATAGGCCAGCGGCCGAATCAGCATATTTTTCTTATCATCGGACAGCAGCTTGGGCGGCATAGCCTTAAGCTTACCCTGGTAGAACATATTCAAAAATAATGTTTCAACAATATCATCGCGGTGATGACCGAGGGCAACCTTGGTACAGCCAATCTGCTCGGCAAAACCATACAGCGTCCCACGGCGCAACCTCGAGCACAGACTACAGTAGGTCTTACCGTCGGGAATCTTGCTGGTGACAATACTGTAGGTGTCTTTCTCAAGAATATGGTACTCAATATCCAAGGTGTCCAGGTAAGTCGGCAGTACATGCTCGGGAAAACCTGGCTGCTTTTGATCCAAATTGACTGCCACCAAATCAAAATTTACCGGCGCATTCTTTTGCAGGTTCATCAGAATATCGAGCATCGCATAGGAATCTTTGCCACCAGACAGGCATACCATAACGCGGTCGCCTTCTTCGATCATATTGTAGTCAGCCACGGCCTTGCCAACATTGCGTCGCAGACGCTTCTGTAGCTTGTTGGCTTCGAGCTGATTTTTACGCAGAGGCATCGACAGACCCAGATGGTTTAAAAGCTAGGCATTGTAATTGCACTCTAGGGTTTCACCAAGCGGGTCTGTCGGGTTTAGATAAATAATTGAACTGTTATAGGGGCCAGGTAACTTCCGGGGCATTAATACGCGTATCGCAGGCATAGTTACTATCACCTTTAAACCCAAGTAGATACAGCGCTCTGCTATCATCTACATACAGGGCAAACAACTTTATTAGCTTTTTATTATCAGCGCCAAAGTCAACCGAGTACCAATCAAAAATCCTCGCCACATGCCGAGAAATTCAACCAATAGGCTTTTTGCTCCCTGCGGTGTATTTCTCAGGCGTAATTGGTTACCCTTGCCGCCCAGTCAACTTGATATCACCCACGCTCAAAAGATTCCATTGGAGGAGCTAATAGTTTGAACACAATCACCCCTGTTAGCTCGCATGAATCGCAGATCCTAAGTAAAGACCAACAATTTGTCTGGCACCCCTATTCTTCATTGACCACGCCTATTCCAGCCTATGAAGTGGTGTCCGCCGAGGGTGTGAATCTTCATTTAGCGGATGGTACTGAGTTGATTGACGGCATGGCGTCCTGGTGGTGTGCGATCCATGGCTACAATCACCCTGTCCTCAACGAAGCCGCCAAGAGTCAAATTGATAAAATGAGTCACGTTATGTTTGGCGGCATAACTCATGCGCCTGCTGTCAATCTCTGTGAAAAACTGGTGCAGATAACCCCTCAGGGGTTAGATAAGGTGTTTCTCTCGGACTCTGGCTCAGTAGCAGTCGAAGTCGCGATTAAGATGGCATTCCAATACTGGATATCTCGGGAGCAGCCAAATAAAAACAAATTACTTAGCCTTCGCAACGGCTATCATGGCGATACGTTTGCCGCGATGTCTGCGTGCGACCCGGTCACCGGTATGCACCATATGTTTGAGCGGGTGGTGGCCAAGCAATACTTTGCACCAGCCCCACAGATTGCCGTGCATGAGCAGTGGGACAAGCAGGATATTGCCGAATTTTCACAGATAATTTCTGCCAAAAAAGATCAGCTCGCTGCTGTTGTTTTGGAACCTATAGTTCAAGGCGCCGGCGGTATGCGTTTTTACTCACCGCATTATTTAAAGTCCGTACGTGAACTCTGCGATCAACATAATGTGCTGCTAATTGCCGATGAGATCGCCACTGGATTTGGTCGCAGCGGCAAATTATTTGCCTGTGAATGGGCGCAGATCTCACCAGATATTATGTGCCTAGGTAAGGCAATTACCGGTGGTTATATGACATTGGCAGCGACTCTGTGCAGTGAAGAAGTCAGTCGTGGTATCTGTGAAGGTGAAGCGGGTTGTTTTATGCACGGCCCTACTTTTATGGGCAACCCATTGGCTTGCTCAGTAGCCAACGCCAGCATTGATCTACTGCTAAGTAGCGACTGGCAAGCCAATATCCAACGTATTGAAGCAACGCTTAAGCATGAATTGACCCCATTTAGCGCCCTAGACACTGTTGCCGAAACAAGAGTACTGGGTGCTATTGGCGTTATTCAAATGCATGAGCCAGTAAACTTGGCGGAGATTCAAAAACTATTTGTAGCAGAGGGAATCTGGGTGCGACCCTTTGGCAAACTGGTCTATGTTATGCCGCCGTATATCAGCACAGATGCAGAGCTCTGCAAACTGATTCAGGGTATTTACCGCGTGCTAAGCAAGCTTTAACGGGCGCTGTGCTCCGCTTTTTGTAACTGGGTTATATCATAGCCAAGCTCGGCTACAAAGCTCTCTAGTGCCATGTACCTCTCTTCGCTGATCTGCGGCGCTCTGGCCATAATCCACACATAGTCGCGATTATTGCGTCCAATCACTGTGTACTGATATTCCTTGTCTAAATAAACGATACGGTAATCTGCCTTGATCGGCCATATAAACTGCATCCCCCAGATTGCATTGCTGCTATCGCGAATAAATCCGCGCGGCTGGTAGACCTTTTGCTCTCCGTCCAATGCACCTGCATTAAAAGTAAAGGTAGTCGCCACTGTGCCGTCGGTATCAAGACGATAGGACTCGATGGGGTTGTAGGCATCTTTCTCCAGAAAGGTAGGAATATTGGCAATCACGTACCAGTCGCCCATAAACCGTTCGATATCGACCTGCTCTACGGTGGCCATGGGCGTTTGATTACTGCATCCAAGCAGAAAAAAAACAGCCGCCAGCAGAGTCATTTTTAATAATTTTTATGGAACTAATACTTTTTATACTAAAGTATATTTTGCCGACGGTTTCGTTTCTGATGCTTCTAGCAGTATAGTATACCAAGGAGAAACTGGAAATCTTTATATAGACTCTAGCACTCCCATAACAACACAAAAAAATGCTTCTCTGTTAATTAACAATAGTAGTGGAGTGAATGGTAATGATTTTATGGCATCTATGTTAGTATATAATTATGTTACAGATATTAGTAATGTTCCCAAATCTACTCTTCCTACCTATAATAGTAATTTACAATTTTCTATTAGTGGAGAGAATGTTTCTGTTGGTAATGGTTTTGGAGATTCTAGTTTTAATGTATTTGGTGACACCTGTCTCTTATACACATCTGACGCTGCCGACGAGCGATCTAGTGTAGAT
>CAJXVK010000097.1 GCA_913060735.1 uncultured Cellvibrionales bacterium | reverse complement strand
TCTACACTAGATCGCTCGTCGGCAGCGTCAGATGTGTATAAGAGACAGGTTGTCGGCATGCTCGCCGCCATTAATGATATTCATCATGGGTACAGGCATGCTGTATTGGCCGGCAGTGCCATTTAACTCTGCAATATGTGCATAGAGAGGTATGTCTTTGTCCTGTGCAGCAGCTTTAGCTGCGGCCAGAGACACTGCCAAAATAGCATTGGCACCCAATTTGGCCTTGTTCTCTGTACCGTCAGCATCGATCATAGCCTGGTCCAAGCCACGCTGGTCTGCAGCATCGGTGCCTACTAACAGTGATTTGATTGTGGTGTTGATATTGTTAACGGCGGTAAGTACACCTTTGCCAAGATAGCGACCCTTGTCACCATCGCGCAGTTCCAGCGCTTCTCGTGAACCGGTCGAGGCTCCTGAGGGTGAGCAGGCGGTTCCGACGATGCCATTATCCAAGGTTACGTCTGCCTGTACTGTGGGGTTGCCTCGCGAGTCTAAAACTTCAAAGGCTCGAATATCTGCAATGTTGCTCATGTACTTAGTTCTCCAGTAGGTGAATATTGAGTATAAAAATTAGCCGCCAAAAGTAGATATTCCAGTTAAAGAATATCCAGATCCGGCTGGGATTTTATCAAATCATCAAAGGCCTTCATCTGCGCCAAAAAGGGCTCGAGTTTATCCAGTGGCAAGGCGCTGGGGCCGTCGCATCGCGCTCTATCTGGGTTAGGGTGCGCCTCTAAAAACAGACCGGCGATACCTACAGCTATACCAGCGCGCCCCAGCTCAGCAACCTGATGCCGGCGTCCGCCCGAGGCATCGCCCAGGGGGTCTCGGCATTGCAGCGCGTGAGTCACATCGAAAATCAGAGGCAAGTCGCCACTAACATCTTTCATGGTTCTAAAACCCAGCATATCAACCACTAGGTTGTCGTAGCCCATGCAGGTGCCGCGCTCGCAGAGCATGACTTTTTCATTGCCGCATTCGCGGAATTTATCGACGATATTACCCATCTGACCTGGGCTTAAAAACTGCGGTTTTTTAATATTGATCACGGCATTGGTTGCCGCCATGGCTTTAACTAAATCTGTTTGCCGCGCTAAAAAGGCTGGCAGCTGAATAATATCGCAGACTTCTGCCACAGGCGCGGCCTGATCAATCTCATGGACATCGGTAATCAAAGGGATCTTAAAAGTGTCTTTAATCTCTTGGAAAATCTTAAGCCCTTCATCAACACCTGGACCACGATATGAATGTATTGAGGACCGATTTGCCTTATCAAACGAAGCTTTGAACACATAGGGAATGCCCAATTTCTCAGTAACACGCACATAGGCCTCGGCAATTTGCATGGCCATATCACGCGACTCCAGCACATTCATGCCACCAAACAGTGCCATCGGAGCATCATTACTAACGCCAATATCCCCTACATTAATCGTTACGGAGGCCATACTTAATGTCCTGTTTGTGAGTTTTGATACTCAGTTGCCGCCACTACAAACGACTGAAACAGCGGGTGGCCATCTCTCGGCGTCGAGGTAAATTCTGGATGAAACTGGCTGGCAAAGAACCATGGGTGGTTGGGCAGTTCAACCGTCTCGACCAGCGTCTTATCAAAAGACAGCCCACCAATAACTAGACCCGCCTCTTTTAGCTGCGGCAGAAAATTATTATTGACTTCAAAGCGATGGCGATGACGCTCTTCAATCTGTTTATTGCCGTAAATTTCATAGGCCTTGGATCCAGGCACTAGGTGACAAACCTGTGAACCCAAACGCATGGTGCCGCCCAAGTCTGAATTCTCGGTGCGCATTTCCTTGTTACCTGCCGCGTCGATCCACTCAGCAATAAGACCGACCACAGGGTAGTCAGTATCCTGGTTAAACTCAGTGCTATTAGCGCCAGCTAAACCACAGACATTGCGTGCATACTCAATCACAGCAACCTGCATGCCCAAGCAGATACCCAGATAGGGAATATTGTTCTCACGCGCGGTTTTAACTGCGTATATCTTGCCTTCGGTGCCTCGGGTACCAAAGCCGCCCGGCACTAATATAGCGTCGGCACCATCAATCAATGAGTGATCAGATTCCAACAATTCTGAATCTATATAACGGATCTTAACCTTGGTCTTGTTGTGAATACCGGCGTGAATTAACGCCTCAGTCAATGACTTATAGGCATCTAACAATTCCATATACTTACCCACCATGGCAATGGTGACCTGGCCTTCGGAATTAAGCTGATTCTCAACAACACCATCCCACTCAGACAGATCCGCCTCTGGACAGTCGAGATGAAAACGATCGATAACGAACTCATCTAAGCCCCATTCGTGCAGCATGCGCGGTACCTGATAAATCGTTGGCGCATCCATAACCGGCACCACTGCACGCAATTCTACGTTGGTAAACAGAGAAATTTTCTTGCGCTGATCTTCTTCAAGCTCTACTTCTGAACGGCACAACAGCACATCGGGCTGTAAGCCCAATGAACGCATCTCTTTTACCGAGTGCTGAGTGGGCTTGGTTTTGGTCTCACCAGCTGACGCAATATAGGGAACCAACGTCAGGTGGATTAATAATGATTGCTTAAAGCCAAGTTCACCGCGCATTTGGCGGACAGCTTCAAGGAAAGGCTGCGACTCAATATCACCCACGGTCCCACCAATCTCGACCACTGCAATATCATGGTCGCCAGCACCGGCATAAACCCGGCGCTTAATTTCGTCAGTAACATGGGGGATGACCTGAACCGTACCACCCAGATAGTCGCCACGGCGCTCACGACGTAAAATCGTCTCGTAAACCTGGCCGCTGGTGAAGTTATTATTCTGGGTCATTTTGGAACGCAGGAAACGTTCATAGTGACCAAGATCCAAATCAGTCTCGGCTCCGTCTTGGGTAACATAGACCTCACCATGCTGATAAGGACTCATGGTTCCCGGATCAACATTGAGATAGGGGTCGAGCTTAAGAATGGTGACACTCAAGCCTCTGGCCTCGAGCACAGCACCCAGAGAAGCGGCTGAAATACCCTTACCCAAGGAAGAAACAACACCGCCAGTAACAAAGATAAAACGCGTCATAGAGACCCTGCAAAGATCGAAATTATTATGAAAAAAGTATGTCTTAGAGAGGTCTTTTAACCATGAATCTGGTTGCGGCCCATCCTGTGTAAGATGGGGTAGCAGATTAACAGAAAGGTCCCTGTTTTTCTACTACGATCTGTTAAGAATCTAGCAACAGTTTACTTAAGAGCTGAGATGCCAGTGGATACCAATACCCTGCTGATTTGGCGCTGCCTGATAGCCCTCAGAAACCCACAGATCCCCTACCGCAACAAGCTGTTCACCCAAATATAGCAGCGGCACTCCATCCCGCCACCAGGGCTCGAGATTAAACTCCTGAAACAATTTTTTAAGGCTATTGGAGTGCTGCCTACCCGCGGGCTGACATCGCTCACCGCCTCTTCGCGTACGCACAGTGACCGACTGACCTGCAGCTAACACAAGACCCTGACCAAGCATTTTTTTGCCGCTTAAGCGGCTGCCATCAGGCATAATCAGGGGCTGTTCGGTATGCCAATGCAAATCCTTATTTACAGCCCCACAGTCAGTCACAGCAGTTAAAAGATAGAGCCGGTTGCGAAAGCGTCCCCAGCGTATACCCTGCGACAATAATTTTGGTGCGGCATCTTTGCGAGCTTGCACAACTGAGTCGATAATTTCATTGATAATTTTATGGCCTGGCAGCGGTAACTGATACAGGCCTGGCCAGTGACGCAGCACATTTCTCTGGCGCACAGCCGAGAGTGTTGCAAAGGCATCCAAACACAGCGACCAGCCACCTCGTGCAATCCTTATATCAAGAGTTTGCAGGTCATCTGCGGCTATTGCCTCGGCAAGTTCTTCATTATCTTTACTCAGCTGCGCTGAATGACCGATGCGCTGCGCATAATCAGGCCATCGACCAGCAATCTCAGGCAGCACCTGATTGCGCAAATAATTGCGATCAAAGGTGCTTTGCAGATTAGTTTCATCTTCAATCCAGGTCAGATTATACTGTTCAGCAAAGCTCTGTAACTGTGTTTTTTGCCACTGGAGCAAAGGTCTAATTAAGCGCCCACTGGCTAGGGTTCGTGAAACTGGAATACCAGACAGTCCCTTACTTCCTGAGCCACGCAACAGTCGGTAAAGCACCGTCTCAACCTGATCGTCGGCATGATGGCCAAGCAGTAACAGTCCGTCTGTTTGTAACAACCGAGAAAACACCTGATATCTGGCTTCGCGGGCAGCCGCCTCAAGCCCTTCACCCGCACCCTTTACAGAGACGGTTTCGCAGTGCAGCTGCACCCCAAGGGACTGACAAAAACCCTCGACATGTGACTGCCACTTATCCGCGTTATCTGACAGGCCATGGTTAATATGAACCGCGCAAAGGCGCTTAGCGGGAATAATATCGCACAGCAGCGCCAGTAAAACCGTGGAGTCCAAACCACCACTAAAGCCCACTAGAATCTGCGGCGCATCCTCAAGCTGAGACTGCCAAGGTGAAAATACCGCGACTGAACTTAGTTTGCGGGATCTAGCCATTAGTCGCTGCTCTGGTTGTCTTGATTAGCCAGTTGCGAGTAGTCTTCATAGGAATCACCGCTCTCACTGGCCGACTCCTGCTCTAACACGTAACGCGCAAACTGATGCCTGGTCAACAATGTGCAGTTTTCCGTCACTGGATCGAAGGTAATCAATACATCACCGCGATCCAGCTGGCGCCGCACCTGGGCAATTTTACTGTCCATACTGGTTTCCGAGGCACCATAGTCAGTGCCCTCACGCAGAATAAACTCTTCAATTACCGCATTAAGAATGTCGGGGCTGAGTCGGTCGAGCGGGATTTCAATCACTCTTTGGATTTCCTAAACCGCAAGGTCATGCGATCACTCTCGCCAATGGCCAGATATTTATCGCGATCCTGCGCGCCCAACCTAAGATTGGGCGGCAATGTCCAAACACCCTTTGGATGATCTGCACTGTCTTTTGGGTTGGCATTAATTTCGGCACTCGCCTCCAGCACAAAACCCGCGCGCTCAGCCAATTCGATAACGTAGTCCTGAGTCATATAGCCACTGCTTAACATAGTCTCTCGGGCGGTGCCGGGCACCGCGCGATGCTCAACCACTCCCAAGACACCACCGGGCTTTAAGGTTTTATAAAACAACTCAAAGGCTGCGGCTTCATTATTGGAACGCAACCAGTTATGGACGTTGCGGAACGTCACCAAGGCATCCGCGCTATTGGCTGGCGTAGTGAGCAAGTTGACTGAAATATCAAAGGTGTGCAGCTCAACATTGCCGTACAGCACTGGATTTGCAGCTATTTTCTTTTCAAAGCGCTTTCGCGAGTTGCGATAGTAATCACCCTTTGACTCAGGGTTAAAATGGGCCGCAAATAATGTTCCAGTTACATAATCGGCCAAAATCTCGGTATACCACCCACCGCCGGGGGTAATCTCAACCACATCCATCTCAGGCGTTAAACCAAAAAATTCAATGGTTTCAGCTGGGTGGCGAAACTGGTCTCGAGATGCATCTCGCTCTGCTTGAGCCGTGAGTGCCGCAAAAGATATGCAGAGCGTTAACACGAGGCAAAGCCCATTTGACATAATATTTTTCATAACCTGTAAGTTCTGTAATTGGTTGAGTGCAAACTATAACAGCGCCGTCGATTAGTGCCATAATAACGCGAATTAAAGAGCGCATTTTAGGTAAACCTATGACCAACCATTTGGTAGTAACTATTCTCGCCGAAGACCGCCCAGGCATTGTTGAGCAAATAGCCCAAACTATTATCGCTCACAGTGGCAACTGGATGGAAAGCAGTATGAATCGCCTGGCCGGCAAATTTGCCGGAATTTTGCTTGTCGAGGTGGATGCTCAGCACAACAGTCTGCTGCAAGACGCCTTAATTGGACTTAGTGAGTATGGCATTACCATAACCGTTGAAGACAGTAATTATCTGGGGCAGCACGAGGTACCTCTATGCATTGAGATTGTCGCCAATGACCGACCCGGTATCGTCGGTGAAATTGCCGCGCAGCTGGCCAGCAAAAAGGTTAATCTCGAGTCTTTGGAAACCTTCTGTGACAGTGCACCTATGTCTGCCGGTATGATGTTTCATGCCCACGCTTATATCCAGTTGCCTGAGGGTATGTCACAAACTGATTTAACCATGTTATTAGAAGGTCTATCCGATGATCTGATGGTAGAGATTGTAGATATTTAATATGCTCGATATTGTTTTATACCAACCTGAAATTCCACCCAACACCGGCAATATTATTCGCCTCTGTGCTAATACTGGTTTTCGTCTTCATCTGATCGAGCCATTGGGCTTTGATCTGGACGATAAGAAACTGCGTCGTGCAGGCCTGGATTACCGCGAGTTTCAAGACTTGCAGGTACATGCAGACTGGCCCACCTATCTGGCCAACGCCAAGCCAAACGCCGTTTATGCACTAAGCACTAAGGGGTCAATCTGCTATTCAAAGGTCAGCTATCAGCCGGGTGACGCCCTGCTATTTGGCCCTGAGACCCGCGGCCTGCCAGAGGATATTCGCACTGAAGTCGGCAGTGCAAATGTATTGCGACTGCCAATGCAAGCACAGAGTCGCAGCCTTAACCTTTCCAACACCGTATCTATCGTGACCTATGAAGCTTGGCGGCAGCTGGGCTTTTCCATGGCAAGTTCTCTATGAGTATAAAAATTGGTTTATTTTACGGTAGCTCTACCTGCTATACAGAGATGGCCGGAGAGAAAATTCGCGACCAGATCAATACCCTGCTTAAGGCCGAGGTGGTCTTTATGCACAATATTGCCGATGACCCAATCAGCCTGATGGAAGACTACAGCTATCTGATTTTGGGTATACCAACCTGGGACTATGGAGAACTCCAAGAAGACTGGGAAACCCATTGGAATGACATTGACAGTCTTGACCTTAACCATGCTAAGGCGGCGGTGTATGGCCTGGGTGATCAAATCGGCTACCCGCAATGGTTTCAAGATGCACTGGGGTATCTCTGGACCAAGATGGTTAATCAGGGGGCTACCACCGTCGGAGCCTGGCCTAATAAGGGTTATACCTTTGAGCAGTCCAAAGCACTGACCGAAGATGAAACCTCTTTTGTCGGGCTGCCTCTGGATGATGAAAATCAACTTGAGCTTACAGATGGCTTTATCAGCCTTTGGTGCGAACAAATTCTGGTTGAATTTGGTCTTAAATCAAAGTGAGTCTGAGCCTAGAGGAAAGCCTTGAGCAAAATTGTTTAGCCCAGCGCTGGCAGTCCTTACCAGGTGATAGCGGTTTATTTACTATCGCTGAAACCGAGTTTGATCAAGGGACACACTTTTTAGCCGCCTGTGATCTATGGCTAAAAACCACGCCCAAGCCTTGGCGCCTGCAGTTTATTTCCTGTCTCTTATACACATCTGACGCTGCCGACGAGCGATCTAGTGTAG
>CAJXVK010000096.1 GCA_913060735.1 uncultured Cellvibrionales bacterium | reverse complement strand
GGCAGCGTCAGATGTGTATAAGAGACAGCACATAATAATTGCCACCCATTTATAGGTGCTGATATCCGGCGCACTGAGATTACCCAGCCGTGCCCGACCAGAGTCGGAGGCCGCAACGCCGAGAGCAATAATAAATGTCAGTAGCATTAACACCTGCCAGTATGCGCCAAATAATTTGGTCGCGCCGCCAAAGGCACTGTTAACAACGCCAGAGAGAAAACTCAAATCAAATAACGCGGTGGCCACAAACAATAGCAGGAAACCGCCACTCAAAATAAACACCGGCCAATCTATTGTTGTAATGGGGTTATCTGCTACCTGATTACTCATACTTTATCCTTACCGATAAATGATTTCTCAAAAAATGACTGCCAATTCTGGCCCATTATTGCTGCTACATCTGTATCGCTAAAGCCCACATCTTCCAGGCCCTGTGCCACAGTATGCATATCCTTTGACCCGGCAAACCAATTTGGCTGACGCGGCCATGAAGGGCTGGCTGCCGTGCCCTCGCCATGATCTATACCCATGGTCCAACGGCCGCTGCGCATCCATTCCAGCACCGAGTAATCCCAATTTTCACAGAGATCGGAGCCTATGCCCAGACGCTCGATACCAATCATTTCCGCGGTCTGCATAATCATCTGGCAAAACTCTTGCAGCGTACAGTCAGAGCCATTTTTTAAATGGAACGGGTACATACTAAAGCCCAGCATACCCTCAGACTCGCCAATGGCACGCAGTACAGTATCAGATTTATTGCGCAGTGCAGCATGGAAAAACGTGGGGTTGGCATGGGTAATAGCGATGGGTCGCTCAGATAGTTCAATGGCTTCAAGAGTCGACTTTTCTGCGCTATGGGACATATCAATAATCATACCCACGCGGTTCATCTCTTTGATGACCTGCTTGCCAAAACGAGTAATACCGCCATCTTGCTCTTCATAACAACCGGTCGCCAACAGGCTCTGGTTATTGTAACTAAGCTGCATAATACGCACACCCAGCTGATGAAGAATCTGTACCATTTTGACGTCATCTTCAATCGGCGAGCAGTTTTGAAAGCCAAAGATAATACCCACCTTTCCCAATAGCTTGGCCTCTAAAATATCGGCCGCACTGTGCACAGGCATAATTAGATCGCCATGATCGAGAAAATGGCGATTCCAATGACCAATGTTTTCTAATGTCTCGCGACTATTTTCCCAGTAGGCAATGGTGACATGAATAGCATGTAACCCAGCGCGCTGAGCCTGTTCAAATAGCCCGCGATTCCAATTGACGTACTGCAGTCCATCAATAAGAAGCATATCTCTGTTCATCATTGGCCCCTAATTAGTACGGCTTGCTGTAGTTAGTTTTTATAATGGTGTAGAACTCGCGAGCGTATTGACCCTGCTCTCGGGCACCATAGCTTGAGTTCTTGCGACCCCCAAAGGGCACATGGTAGTCAGTACCTGCGGTAGGCAGATTAACCATCACGCAGCCCGATTTGGAGTGGCGTTTAAAATGGCCTGCATACTGTAGCGAGTTGGTAATAATTCCTGAGGTAAGACCAAAGTCTGAGTCATTCGACACCTCGAGGGCCTCCTCATAACTATCAACTTTAATCACACAGGCAATCGGGCCAAACACTTCTTCGCGGTTGATGCGCATCTGGTTATTGGTATTAATAAACAGCGCGGGGGACATAAAGAAACCCTCGGTATCCAACTGCAAACGCTCACCACCCACCACTAATTGGGCACCTTCATCCACAGCAATCTGCATATACTCGAGGTTCTGTTCAAGCTGGCGAGCATCGACCACTGGACCGATCTGCGAGCCCTCGCCCAGAGCGTGGCCCACCACCAGTTCACTGACAGCAGCAGTCATTCTTTCAATAAACTCATCGTGGATACCGGCCTGCACAATAATTCTTGAAGAGGCAGTACATTTTTGCCCGGTACCAAAATAACCGCCGGCAACGGCACAGGTAACGGCCACATCAATATCTGCATCATCGAGCACGACCAGTGCATTCTTACTGCCCATCTCTAATTGCACACGGGCCATATTATCGATGGCATTACGGGCGATATGACGACCCACACCCACAGAACCGGTAAAGGTTACCGCCTGAATATCAGGGGAGGTGCAGAGGGTTTCACCCACATCTCGACCTGATCCCATAACCAGATTAAACACGCCAGCGGGCAGACCACTGCGACTGATAATATCGGCCAGTATCCAGGCACTCGCAGGTACTAACTCGGCAGGCTTAAGTACCACAGCGTTGCCATAGGCCAGAGCCGGAGCAACTTTCCATGCGGCCACCGCCATAGGGAAATTCCATGGCGTGACAATACCAATAACACCCAGTGCTTCACGATGGACTTCTACATCCACACCGGGGCGCACAGACTGGGTATTCTCACCCATCAGACGCAGCGCTTCGGCACCGTAGTATTGAAAGAACTGACCAGAGCGGTAGACTTCGCCAACACCTTCAGCGCGGGTTTTGCCCTCTTCTCGAGCAAGAATTTCGCCAATTTCACCACTGCGAGCAATAAGCTCGGCGCCAATAAAATCCAGCACCTGCTTGCGCTGCTCTAAGCCGCTTTGTGACCAGTCATCAAAGGCAGTATTGGCTGCCGCAATGGCTGCAAGACAGTCTTCCGAGGACGCTTTGGCATAGTGCCCCACTACATCACTGGTATCTGACGGGTTAATATTTTCTATAACAGCTGAACTACCCACCCACTGACCATTGATATAGTTCTGGAACATTGTTTGACTCATTGTCACTCCCCTTTAATTTTGCTGGTTAAAACAGGTTTTAGCGGCCTGCTGTTATCTAATCGCGCCCTCTAGTCTTCTATTTTTAGGCCTAACCAGCTATAAATCTAATCAATAATTTATATACATATATAAGCGTAATTAATTTATTTCAATTTGGATATAAATTTACTAATAATAATAACAAAAAAATAATAAAAGGCATTTATATCAAAAACTTAAATGTAACTCTCAGACATCTGCGTACCTTTATCGTAGTCGCCCAAGAAGGCAGCTTTAATCGAGCCGCGGAAATACTGTCCCGCACCCAACCGGCTATTACTCTTGCAGTAAAGCAGCTCGAAGAATATATCGACTTAAAACTGATCGAACGCACTACGCGCAATGTAAGCACCACCGTTGAGGGTGAGAATTTCCTGCCTATTGCCGAGCGCCTAGTGCGAGATTTTGATAGTGCGATCTATGATCTTAGAGCAACCTCAGAACGCCGCATTGGCCATGTCAGTATGGCGGTTGTACCCTCAGTCGCTACCAACCTGTTACCAGAAATCATTAAAACCTTCTCCGCTGAATTCCCTGGCATCAACCTGCATCTAGATGATGATAGCTCCCGCGGCGTGCAGCATAGAGTCGAGCGCAATGAGGTAGACTTTGGTATTGGCAGTATCTGGAAGCCCAATAAGGTACTGGAGTTCACACCGTTATTTGCCGATAAACTGCAACTTATCTGCCATCGCGATCATAAGTTGGCAAAGACCACCAAGCCAGTGCGCTGGGGCCAGCTAGATAATGTCACCTTTCTCGATACTGGCGTAACCAGAACATTAAGAACTCGCCAAGACGCCGGTGAGTCAAGGTTCGATTTCCCCAACATCACCACATTAGTGGCCATGCTAAGATCAAATCTTGGCGTGTCTATACTACCCTCTCTGGCGATACCCACATCCACTAGCGAGTTGGTATCGCGGCCTTTGGTGCCCCCTGAAAGTCGCAATATCTATCTGATTACGCGCAAGGGCTGGACGCTCTCACCAGCTGCCGAGGCAATGATGGACACCATTATTCGTGAAACACCTCAGCAGGTTAAAAGCTACGGACTAACCCCTCTCTAGCTGGCCGACTTAATAAACTCAATACAGCTGGCATGGACTTTTTCGCTAACCATGATGCCGTCGACTGCGGATTTAGCACGGTTGGCATAGCGGCGATTGCCAGGCATATGCGCCCCTTCCATCGCGGCTAAGCGCTCTAAAAACGCCTCAGAATGATTTAACCAACCCTCCGCATCACCAAAACGATTGGGGTCTATGGCCAGCATAAACTCACCACCATTGGGCGGGCCACCATCGTTATTATCATTTTTCTGCGCCTCATAACTAAAGTCCATACCGGTTAAACCAGCGACCAATAGCTCAATCATCATGGCAATAGTCGAGCCCTTATGGCCACCAAAGGGCAGCAACGCGCCACCATCAATAATCTTTTGCGGTTCTGTGGTGGGATTGCCATCGGCATCTACACCAGTACCCAGAGGTACGGCATGTCCATCCCGTGCAGCGATCATCACTTCGCCTCGCGCCATAGAGGCCGAGGCCTGATCAAACACCAGCGGTGGTTTATCTCCACGAGGCCAGCCAAAGCACATAGGGTTAGTCCCAAACAGTGGGGTTTTAGCGCCAGCGGGCACCACAGCGGGCTTATAGGTAGTAAAGGCCATTGCCGCCAAGCCCGCCTCGGCAATAGGTTCTACCTCAACCCAGAGCGCCGCAAAGTGATGCACATTAACTAGTGCCATAGCGGCGATACCATTTTCACGGGCAGCTTCTATCAAGGCTTCGCGACCTTTTTCCAGTGCCAGTGGCGCATAGCCATGATCACCATCGACTTTCACCACTGCAGGCGAGATGCGGGTGACCTTAGGATCGGCAGTGCCATTGACCTTGCCGCTGCGCAATGAGGCAATATAGCCGGGCATTCTAAATAAGCCATGAGAGGCACTGCCATCGCGCTCGGCGGAGGCAATAGTGCGACCCAGTGCAGCAGCATTGTCTTGGTTACAGCCATTGGCGGTAAGGCAGTCCTCCACCAGCTGTTGGACCTGTTTTTCGGTCATTGTTATTTCAGACATACTGCACCCCTATATGTAAATTGTTATTTTGCCGAGTATACAGATTTGTGGTGGGATTAGATTTCTAAAAACGGCATCCAAATTGCACCATTAACAGTCGACGCTTATACTCATTGCCGACCAGCTTATCCAGATATTGACCATAACTAGAATCCAATTAGGCCTATGAAACTAGCCCAACCTTTTGTGCGACTGCCCTATCAGTTTGATGCGCTTCAATTACAGAGCGAAATTGCTCAGTTTGCAGATGCTGATTGGATGGAACACCCCTCTAAATTAGCTGGCAATCTGGCTATTCCGCTGGTGTCTCTAAACGGTGAACGCAACAATGATTTCGATGGGCCCATGGCTACAACACCAGAACTCCATAGCTGTGACTATATGCAGCAAGTGATGGGCAGTTTTGGCGAAGTTTTGGCGCGCTCAAGACTTATGCGTCTCAACGCTGGTGCTGAGGTAAGCGAGCATGTTGATTTTAATTACCACTGGTATAGCAGAGTTAGAATCCATATTCCCATAATCACAAATCCACAGGTTATATTTCACTGCGGTGATCAGGCTATACATATGCGTGCCGGTGAGTGCTGGATATTTGATTCCTGGCGCCGTCATAAAGTGATTAATGCCAGCGACCAAGATCGCGTTCATCTGGTTATAGATACCTCGGGATCTTCACGCTTTTGGCAGACTGTGCGAGAGATGGAGTCCTTCGGTGTGCAGGATATGGCGCCACAGCTACAGGCTAAAATTAATGCGTATCCCTATCGACCGGGACAACCAGCCAATATTAAAACCGAGCGCTACAATATTGCGCCAGTGATGGCGCCGGGTGAGTTTGAAGCCATTGCCAATGAGCTGATTGCCGCAATTGAAAATAATCCTGAAAATGACTCGCAACTCTCCATCAGGTACAAAAACCTTCTGCTGAGCCTGGCCAAAGATTGGCGTGAAACCTGGCATATGTATGGCTATGAAGAGGCTGGCTGGGCAAAGTATCGTGCGCTTTTGGGTCGTGCGGCAAGCCAGCTAGACGCCAATCCCAGAGCACTGGTTAATGGTAGTAATCAAGTTGGTTTAAACCCGATAATAATGCAACGTTTAATTCATGCTGCACTAAACGTTGAGCAGATGGGCGCCTACATTAATAAGAATAATTAAATCTTGCTAGGTCTTCTTGATAGAATTTTTCGACCGCAGATTTAAGCTCGTCATCATAGTATTCACGATACTGCTTATGCTCTGAGGTATTTCTTTTTTGCAACTGTGTTGTCTCGACTTGTAGTCTTTGACATATTTCATCAATAGAATCTTGCAGCACCTCATAGCGACCAACATAGTCCATGGCAATATTGCCTTGCGTATCTGTCAGCTGCTGATACTGAGGTTTCACCAATACCCTTTCCCTAAATCGTGGCACCTCAATCGCCGACTTCATCCATTGCAATGGTGTCTCAAGAAATAGAGGGTTTTTGCGATTTAAGAAAAAACAAATAGAGATAAATCGATCAAATGGATTTCTGACAATGGCAAATTTAAAATAGTCCTGCCAGATAGAGGTATCTAGATGTGGGACAATTTGCTGAACACTAATATGCCCATGTTGAATTTTTGCAATCTCAGGAATAGGTAAAAACTGCTTGCCAAATAATATTTGCTGCTCCCAGTCCTCTGGCCCTTTATGGGTGCTCAGTAACTCACGCACCGCATGGGTCCCGGTTTTGGGCACCGCAAAAAATATAAACTTTTTAGCATGAGAAACGATCACTACTAGTTGATGGGATAACGCTTTAAAACGTCTGGTCCCAATGCATCGATTAGCGGTTGCAGATGCTCTTCAAAGTTACGCCACTGATCCAATCCGGTTTTATAGATGGGCTGACGAACTTGTTCTGCACTAGGTGTGCGCACACTGCGTTCAGTTTTATGGAAAGCAAGACAGGCTTCTTCAAAAGGTAAACCGCAGAAATCAAGAATGCGACGCACCTGTGTTTCCAAATCCTCTACCACATCCTCGTGCTGCACGCGCAGTACAAAGCCGGGCAGCACCTTATCCCAGTGATCCATTAGGTAAACATAGTTGCGATAGTAGTTGCCGATATCTCCCAGACCATAGGAAAACTCCTGGCCTTCACCAAAGAGCTGTTTAAAGCCACTAAAGCAGCAAGCCATGGGATGTCGGCGAGCATCTATCACCTTAGCATTTGGCAAGATCAGCTTAATCAGACCAATATGGAAAAAGTTATTGGGCATTTTATCAATAAAAAATGGCGCTGAGTCTCTATGAACCTGAGTATCCTGTATAAATTGATCACCGAAACGTTCAAAATAGCTATCATCTAACTCAGTTATTATCTGGGGGTATCTAGGATTCTCATCATTCTCATTGCCTCTGCCACGCAATCGCTTGGCTAGGTCTAATATATTGTGCAGTTCCATGGTTCCATCCACCTGAGAATGGGATGCCAATATTTGCTCTAATAATGTTGACCCTGAACGCGGCAAGCCAACGATAAAAATGGGAGCGGAAGACGGATTTCCCGAGCCTTTTTTGGACTCTAGAAACTCCCTAGTGCAGACTTGGATTTGCGAATCAATTCGACGCTGTAACTGCCCCGCAGCATAATGGGTTGTAGGTTTCTTTAATGCGTTGCCCTTGTCGTAATGATGGAAAGCCTGCTCATAATCTCGACGGTCTTCAAATGCCTTTCCCAATGCAAAATTAATTTGAATTTGATCTAACTCAGCAATTTCCAAACTGGCTTCAGACTTTTGCATAGCGCCAACCTGCTGGTCGTCAAACTTGTAGGATTTAGTATTGGCCAGGCTCCAATAGGCATCGCCAAAATTTGGATTGATTTTGTAGGCCTGCTTAAATGCCTCTGAAGCCAGATCAGAGCTGTCTCTTATACACATCTCCGAGCCCACGAGACCAGAGAGGATCTCGT
>CAJXVK010000095.1 GCA_913060735.1 uncultured Cellvibrionales bacterium | reverse complement strand
TTGATCTGATGATACTGGCAGACTTTTGTCGCAACTGCCTCAGCAAGTGGTATCTGGCTGCTGCTGAGGAACGCGACATTACAATGGATTATGATCAGGCCCGTGAGGCTATCTATGGCATGCCCTACAGCCAGTGGAAGGAACATCACCAACCACCGGCTACTGCAGCGCAATTAGAGGCTTTTGCCGCTAAGCAAAAGTAATGATTTACTCGTCGATTAGGTGAAAGCCCGGTGTAGACGTCGACAGCGCAATCTCTTCGCTATTCATTGCTTCACCCACGTCCTCAAACAGCGGTGACGATAAATAGCGCTCCCCGGTATCTGGCAACATACAGAGAATCACTGAACCTGGAACCGCGGTTGCGGCAATTTTTTGCGCCACAGCAAAAGTACAGCCTCCAGATATACCTGTAAAGATACCCTCTTTGCGAGCCAGTAATTTGGATGCCTCTATGCCCTCTTGAGCATCAATAGGCGCCAACTCATCAAAGCGCTTTTGGTCGATCGATTCCTGCAAAACCGCAGGAATAAAATCCGGTGTCCACCCTTGAATTAGATGCGGCTCAAACGCTGGATGACTACTCGCAGGTGCCCCACCCTCGCCGCGCTCCTGCACCTCGCCGCTTTCTATAAGCTGGGCGTTGATCGGTTCGCTAAGGATAATTTTGGTCTCTGGCCGCTCTTGCCTAAGTACCTTGGCTACGCCTGAGAACGTGCCACCGGTGCCATAACCCGTCACCCAGTAGTCGAGACTATCGCCTTTAAAGTCGGCCAGTATTTCCCTGGCTGTGGTGTTTTCATGAACCAACGCATTGGCATCGGTTTCGAACTGACGCGCCAAAAACCAGCCATTGGCCTCTGCCAATTCGACCGCTTTTAGGTAACAGCCCATGGCTTTATTGGCTTTTGGCGTAAGAATGACGCTGGCGCCTAGAAAGCGCATCAGCTTGCGACGCTCGACCGATACGCTGGTTGGCATTGTGGCTACAAAAGGATAGCCCTTGGCCGCACAGACCATCGCCAGACCAACCCCCGTATTGCCGCTAGTCGCCTCAATCACCGTTTGTCCAGGCTTGAGTGCTCCACTGCGCTCTGCCTCTTCAATTATGCTGATCGCCAGTCGATCTTTAACGGACCCTGCTGGGTTAAAGAATTCAGCTTTGACGTACAGCCGCACATTATCTGGGGCCAATTTCTTGACCTGAACAACCGGTGTATCACCGATGGTATCCAAAATACTGCCGTAGAGTTTGCCGCGCCCCTCGGTGATGCGTGCTTCTGTGTCTGACATGCCTATTCTCCCTCAGATTGATGATCAATTAAATCAAAATAACGTTGAGCGTAGATGATTATCGAGCCACCGAACTATGTCAATTGAAAGTCAGGATATCTAGTTGTAAAAGCCGACCTCGGAGATTTGAATATCGGCGATATGGTCGCGCCCAAAAGCGACCACGCCGATACTGCGGATAGAATTGGGGTTAATCGCAGAACCCAGCCAATTGCCAGAACGCTCGAAGTCTGATAGCGGCAAGCGGATAGTTTGCCACTGTTCATCAATATCGAAGCCAGCTTGATAGTACTGCCAGGGAAGGACCGTTCCGCGAGTACGCAGATGGACAAAGTACCTTTGCGGCACACCGCGCACTCGCAATGTTACCCCTGCCACCTGTGCTGTTGTGCCCTTGGCAACATTACTGCGCAACTGGATAAAACCACCATTGTTTTCAGTGCTCACGGTACCGGTCATATGGGCATAAGTTACATCACCCTGCTGAGCATAAACTACCTGCCCAGTAGATACGCCACCCATCACCTGGTCGCTAACATAGCGCCAGCGCTGCTCCGGATTTGATTCAAAGTTTTCCAATATCATCTCATCTGCAACAAGCGTTGCACTTAATGCAATTGTAAAAAGACATAAGCACTTTAGTCGCATTGAGATCTGTAAAAATGCCATACGCCTTAGCCTCGTTTATATTGTGTAGGACAATAGCCTCTACTGATATCTGGTGATCGCAGAGATAGATGCTTCGTTTTTCGGCTGGTGACACGCTTGCGCCACATACGAAATGAGTTGGCTTTCATCTCTCTGCGCATAAGGGTTATCACGGCAGATTCATTGAGGCCAAAATAGTTTTCTATGGCCTCAAAGGGCGTGCGGTCTTCCCAGGCCATTTCGATAATGCGCGAAACCTCATCAGGCTTGTAACCAACGTTGCCCTCTTGCAGGCCTAGCATTGCTCTTTTAATAGTTAACTCCAAACATAATTGTTTTTCTATTCCTAAGGTACGTGCCTGAGTAATTTTTGTATCAACCAAAGTACCAGCACCTAAACTGTTTACCTTTGGACTTGATTAAGAAAAACGCTATAGTCATGCCAAATAAAAAAAGAAAGTAGTAAAACTATGAAATACCCTTCTCTGGTAGCTTTACTTGCTCTTTTATCAGCCTGTGGTGGGGGCGGTGGATCGTCCACTCCAGCCCTACCTTATACCGAACCTGCACTTCCAGATAGCAGCACCTTTCCCGGCGCAAGCTGGCAAACCTATGCTGCCGCCGATCTGGGCGTTGCCCAGTCGGGTGTTACAGCTGCAATGGACTACGCCTTTGCCGATGGCCGTAATACTCAGGGCGTGGTGATTGTCAAAAATGGGGTTATCATCGGTGAGCGCTACACCGAGGGCAGCAGTGCGGACACCATGGCTACCAGCTGGTCAACCGGCAAGTCATTTGCTAGTACATTAATTGGAATTGCTGTAGATGAGAGTTTAATCGGCTCTATTGACGAGCCTGCAGAAAACTATCTGCCGCCATGGGTCAATACTGATCGAGAAGCGATTAGCGTTCGCGCTATTTTAGAAATGCGCTCTGGTCTTGGACTGGCGTCCAATGATCCGACTGATAGTGCAATCTATGTCGGTGGTGGTACCAATGGCGACCAGCTTGCTTATGCCCTAGATAGGGTTCCAGCATCCACCCCCAGAACCGACAATTGGGTTTATCAAAATAGCGACTCAATGTTATTAAGCGGCATTATTGAGAATGCAACCGGGCAGAATGTGCTCGATTATGCCGATGTAAAACTATTCTCCAAAATTGGTATGAATGCTACCTGGTGGACTGATGAGGCCGGTCATACCCTAACCTACTGCTGTATTGATGCTACCAGCAGAGACTTTGCCCGTTTTGGCTTACTCATCGCAAGAGGTGGCAAGTGGGATAATACTCAGGTGGTGTCCAAAGCTTGGGTAGATGAAGCAACGGCAGAATCGGTCACTCTGACTGCAGATAAGAGTTATGGCTTGCAGTGGTGGATAAACCCTCAGCTGGACTATTTCTATTCGGCGGGCGCGAGTAAAAACCATATCTATATTTTTCCGCAGCATGATCTTGTGATAGTCCGAAATAGCATTTATACCAGAACTGGGAATAGTACGATACGTACAGGCTCCAACTGGCACCGCACAGATAATCCTAACTCTTGGAATGATGCCCAGTTCGTTAGCTATATTGCAGATGCGATTAACTAGTATTGCGCTGGCGCACCTGTGCAGGAGTGGCTGCTGACCAGCGCTTAAACGAACGACGGAAGTTAGCCGGATTACTAAACCCTAAAAGAGCTGCGATCTCTGACACCGGCAACTGAGTTCCCTGTAAATACTCCAGTGCCAGCCTATAGCGCACCTGATCGAGTAACTGCTGGAATCTGGCCCCCTCTTTTGCCAGTCGGCGCTGCAAAGTACTTTCACTCATATGCATCTGTTGAGCGACAGCCGCACTCGTCGGAAACTCTGATCTTGCAGCTAACAGCGCCTGCTTAACCCGCTCACTAACCATACCTCCATGCTTATCATTGGCTAAAATGCGATCGCACTCACGCCGAAAAATATCCTGCGCCACAGGATCGGAGGTAGAGATGACTACCGCCAGGCTCTCTGCATCGAAAGTCAGCCCGCAGCGGCTTGAGTTAAACTGAATATTCGAACCAAACACCGACTCATAAAAAGCCCAGTCTTCTGGCTGACCGTAATTGAGTTCAAGAGCTGCCGTTGCGGCAGGATTGTCGGTCAGCACATTTAAGTTGGTCACCAACCCAGTATAGAGGGCGTCTTTATAAAACTGCTCTAAAGACTGTGGCAAATGTGCCGCAGCGCTGCGCAGCTGCACAGAGCCAGCACTGGCTATCAGTTCAATGCGCATACTTGGCAGCAGCGCCCGCTTATAGCGCACTAATAAGTTGAGTACATCGCCTACGGTAGCGCTGGTCATCAAGGCATAGCCGAGAATACCCAGCGACACCATATCCAATCTTAGGCCCAGCTTAATACCCAGCAGCCGGTCACCCGAAAGCTTAATCGCTTTACTGCACACCTCATCGGCTTGACGAGCATTTAAAAACTGCGCTGTGCTCAGGTCGAGCTCACCAAACCCCGTGTTTTCCAATAACTGGTTTTCAGTTATACCCTGATCAGTCAGCAGATCTACCAATACAGGCAAAATAAAAGAATGCATAAAAAGACCTCAGAATGACGGGATATGAACCACTAATTGATGGTAAATGACCTACTACTTGACGGTATTTGACACCACTTGTAAGAATACTGTCAACTACAATGATGTCAGTTAAATTCCCTAGACCCCAAAATAGGAAATAACAATGACGACTTATTCGCTACAACATCCAGACAAGGGTCTGATTACATACACCGATAAGAAGCGCTACCTATGGCTAATTTCGGTGCTGATGCCAGCATTCGCATTGGCGGGTGTGGCTATTTTTTATCAAACTGGTTTGGAGTGGACGCTTGGCATCCCGTTGGCGGTTAGCTATCTGATTATGCCCCTTCTCGACTACCTAATCGGTAGCGATGAAAACAATCCGCCCGAAGAACTGGTGCCGCAGCTAGACGCGGATAAGTACTACCGTATTCTGACCATGCTTACCGTACCCTTTCATTTTGTTGTGCTGGGCGTTTTGGCCTTTGTAGTGGGTACTAATGATCTCAGCCCATGGTCGGTCCTTGCCGTGGCTATTATTGCCGGCGGTTACAGTGGCCTGGGCATTAATACAGCCCATGAACTGGGCCACAAGCAAACTGCCATTGAACAGCTATTGGCTAAAATAACCTTGGCCGTTCCCGCCTATGGGCACTTTTGTGTTGAACATAATCGTGGCCACCATGTGCTGGTAGCAACACCAGATGACCCCGCGAGTTCAAGATTCGGCGAGTCTATTTATGCCTTCACATTGCGTGAAATTCCCGGCACCTTTGTACGTGGCTGGAATCTCGAAAAAACCCGCCTTAATAAACAGGGCAAAACAACTTGGTCTGTACACAATAATATTTTGCAGTCGTACCTTATTACCGCTGTACTGCAGGGCACACTTATTTATATGTTTGGCTGGATTATGCTGCCTTTTCTGGCCATACATAACTTCTGGGCCTGGTATCAGCTGACCTCAGCTAACTATATTGAACACTATGGTCTGCTGCGTCAGAAGAATGAAAACGGACGCTATGAGCGCTGTCAGCCACATCATTCATGGAACGCTAACTATATTATGAGTAATCTGGCCCTGTTTCATTTAGAGCGTCATTCAGATCACCATGCCAATCCTATAAGACGCTACCAGAGTCTGCGCAACTTTGACGATATTCCAGAGCTGCCTAATGGCTATTACGGCATGTACCTACTCGCCTATATTCCCTGGCTCTGGTTTAAAGTGATGGATAAGCGCGTGTTAGCACTACCCCATATTAAGGGTGATCTCAGCAAGGTCAATATTCTGCCTTCCAAGCTAGCAGCGACCTATGCGCGATATGGTCAGGGTCAGGTAATGCCACAGCAATAAGCTAGCAACGCGATTAGATGCAGCTATTTGCTTTACAAAAAAGGGCGACTCCTCTGAGTCGCCCTTTTTTATAGACTTGATAAGCCCCCTAGGCTTAAAGCGACCAAATTCGGAGAAAACAATAAATTGATTATCTGACGCAACCGCGAGATCTTCGGGATTGCTAACCGCACGGGAAAACGACAGTTGCTCACCTGATTCACAGCTCGAAATATCAACAACCGGACCGATATAAGCACGGCCCAGAATAAAAATCGACAGACCCAAACACAGCAGCGCCACAGGTATGTCTATGCGGTAATAATGTTTCATAACGGACTGCAAGTGGCCCTTATAAACATTGCTATCAGTTAGTAACAGATAGATACCCTCGCACATAGCCAGAGCGCGCCAATCCTGAAGAGACAGCAGCCAATGCGCCAATTTTGAAAATAGCGCTTTAAAGGGCAGTAGTAAAACAGCAAGCAGGAAAACCATAGCGACGAAAATATTCACAGAAGCACTCGACCGCCATTATAATTTTGCGCAAGCATAACATAGGCATGCTTCAATCTAGCACTAGCGAACCGGCCTATAACGAAGAATAATAACGATCAAACCATAGCCTTCACCATGATAGTATTTCAACGAGACAATATCAGCCAAAAGTATCGCTGCACTTAGATAGCGAACCTAGGGGAGCAAGCAATATGGCCAACGGCCAACAGAAGACACTAGCATTTAATAGTGGCGATTCAGGTGACCATCATTATCATCAGTGGTCCACCAAAGAACCTACAGGGTGGCTGCATATCATGCATGGCATGGCTGAGCATGGGGCTCGCTATGCCGATCTGGCCAGATTTCTCAACCAACAGGGCATTGTGGTAACGGCTGGCGATCATCGCGGACATGGGCTCACCGGTAGTGCAGTCGATAGCCTCTATCATGTCGCCGACAATGATGGCTGGAACCAGATGGTTGATGATCAGTGGCAACTGATTGGTCATATAGCGGCCGAGCATGACTTACCGCTAGTCATTTTGGGCCATAGCATGGGCTCATTTATGGCAACCCATTTCTGCCAGCGCTACGCCAAAGAGTTAGCCAGCCAACAACTAAGGGGATTAATCCTTTCCGGCTCTAACTATGATGCGCCGGGAGCCTTCAAAGTAGTCGCAGGACTGGCAAAAATAGAGTGCCTTAGACTCGGTGGCCGCAACATTAGCAACCTGCTAGAGGCTCTATCTTTTGGTGCATTTAATCGCGCATTTAAACCCAACCGCACCGAAAAAGACTGGTTGTCGCGAGACCATGGGATGGTTGATACCTACATAGCAGATCCAATGTGTGGCGGCGCGATAAGCACTCAGTCATGGTATGACTTTCTTAGAGGGCTAGCGCAATTGTTTACACCAAAGGCTCTGGCACAGATCGACAAAGAGCTCCCCGTCTATCTCTTTGCTGGCAAATTAGATCCGGTAGGCAAGCAGGGGAAAGGGGTTAAAAAGTTCCGCGAGATGTTAAAGCGGGCGGGAATCAAACAGCTGGATCTGAAACTTTATGCCGAAGGCCGTCATGAGATGATCAATGAGACCAATCGGACTGAAGTCTATGGCGATATTTTAAAATGGCTACAGGCGCGCTTTTAAGGCCGATTAAGCTATCTGTAATGTCAGTAGAAACCGCTCTGTAGAACCCGTCAGATCACCCATTTTTTCTCTGCGCACCGATATCTTCTCGCCATAGTGACATGCACAGCCATAAATAAACCCTTCAGCGATATCGCCAAGACATCGTGGCGACTTATAGATTAACTCCATCCTTGTCGGGCTTAATAAATTGCATTCAAACTTAGGTGGGGACGCACCCGGATAGAGCTTGCGCACTTCCGCATGAATAAACCCGTCGATTTTTTCTAACAACTCAAAGGATGAGTTAAGGCCGTCAAAGAGATAGGGATAGGCCGCTGTAAATTCAGCAAAATGATACATACCAAATGTTTTAGTGAGATTGGTTAAAGGCACTTT
>CAJXVK010000094.1 GCA_913060735.1 uncultured Cellvibrionales bacterium | reverse complement strand
CCATGTCGCCTATACCAACTTTCGCCATCATGTCTGCACTTACCGCTGTTACCGACACAGGAACATCCTGGATAGTTTCTGCACGCTTGGTTGCAGTTACCACTACTTCTTCGAGAGCGGCATTACTGTGCGATGCTAAAAATAGCAAGGTCGAGCTCGCTACTAAATATGCTTGATTCTTAATCTTCATCATTAATCCCCATTAGTATATTTTTCTTAATTTTGTATTCTTAATCTATTGGCATGCGTGGACACCCAAATTTGAGCTCCAGCCAATAACACAGGATTACTATATTCGAATGCTATTAAAACGATAATACGCGCATCTCTAAACAGATTGTTCGCAAAACGCGTTCTATGATTAAGATTTAAGACTGGCAGGGGTCTTCTGGAGTCATCATTAAGAGCTTCAAGATTATTATTTACTCGTCCTTTAACGCAGGCTCCGCTAACGCAGCTTCGGCTGGGACTTAGTGACATTGGGAATGTATTGAGCGTATATCGCGATCAATATGTACTCTCAGTTGATCATTATCATTTAATCCATATTTATCTAGTATGAAGGTTAACTGGAACTCAAGACTTTCCTTATCCACTTTTAACTTTCTCACGGAGCATCATCATGGGCGTCGTTACTCCCACTAATAAAGAAGTTTTAGATTTTAAAGGACTTCACCTCTATCATGCCGGCGTTTCTAACTGTTCTATGCGAGTACGGTTAACCCTTGAAGAAAAGAAGCTCCCATGGACTAGCCATCATGTGGATCTCTTTAACAAAGAAAACCTCACATCCGAGTATTTTGGTATCAACCCTAAAGGCCTAGTACCTGTTTTAGTGGATGATGGCGTGGTTATTACTGAATCAGATGACATCATCGATCATTTAGATCAAAAATTCCCCATACCATCCTTAAGACCAACAACAGACTCTGGACTCGAGGAGATGTATAGGTGGATGAAACTAGCGGTTAATAATCATATAGGTGCGGTCAAAACCTATATCTACTTCCATCAGGTCCAGGGAAAGATGAGTCAGAGCAATGAGCAAAAAGCCGCCTACAGGAAGTTGCAAACGGATACTGAACTTCTCGACTTCCACAGCCGAAGCAATAGTGAACAGGGCTTTACTCAGCAAGATGTTGATAGAGCGGTAGGCATTCTCAATGACTGTTTTTCAAAAGCCGAAAGCATACTGACAAATTCGGACTGGCTGGTTGACAATAAATTTTCATTGGCAGATATCACCTGGATGCCCCTTCATTTCACATTGGTCCGCGCCGACTTCGCCTTTGACAAGTACCCCGCGATTGAGGAATGGTCGGCACGTATTAGCGAACGGGACAGTTTCAAAACTGGTGTTTTGCAATGGTGGCCCGGTTTTGGTGGCTAAACCTGCTTCTCACAATACAGACTCGGAAAACTAATGAAAGATACAGAAAATGGCTATGGTGGAGTATCCATCTTACTTCACTGGCTTGCGGCAATCACCATGATTGCTCTTTTTGTGCTGGGTCAGGCTGCCGAAGATGCGACCGACTCTGACCGCAAAGCCCTGCTCGGCTTGCATATCTCTATCGCCATCTCAATGTATCTTATACTTGTCGGACGTATAGGTTGGCGACTGTTTAACGGTCGTCCCAGAGTCCTAATACAACAGTCAAAGCCTCTAATGCTATTGGCTCATTGGATACCCATAATCCTGTTGGCAGGACTGGCCCTGATGCTGCTTAGCGGGCCGATTATGGTATGGTCCAAAGGTTATCCCATCAATATCTTTGGGCTGATCAGCCTACCCTCTCCGCTGGGCAAAATGGAAACCCTCCATGAAGTCATGGAAGTGCTGCATAAACTAGGCGCCAAACTATTGTTTTTTGCTTTTGCACTTCATATGTTGGGAGTGCTTAAGCACCTGATCATTGACAGGGACAATACTTTAAAGAGAATGTTAGTGCCCAGTAAAAAATTCTCTGAGAAATAACCATGCATACAAACCTAAAAAACAAAAAAATCGCGCTATTTGGCCTGGGTGAGGCTGGCTCTTTAATAGCTATTGATATGCACAAGGCAGGTCTCAAAATTACCGCGTACGACCCAAAACAGGTGGCTACCCCTGCAGGTATTAATCGAGCCCAAACAGGCAGCGAAGCGGCAACTGGGACCGATATGGTGATTGCACTGACTGCAGGTGACGACGCTCTCGGCGCTTTAGATCAGGCGGTCACTGATATTCCAACTACCGCGCTCTACGCTGATTTCTCAACTAATTCTGCATCAGCAAAGCTAGCGATGGCGGACAGGGCCGCTGGTTACGGTTTTGATTTTGTTGATGTTGCGCTGATGACGGTGGTTCCGGGAAAAGGTTTGCGAACCCCTGTGACCGTCTCAGGCACTGGTGCAGCGCGCTTCGAAGAAATTTTTACCTCGCTGGGAATGCCTGTTAATCGTCTGGATGCTGATGCAGGAGAAGCGGCAACCAGAAAATTGCTGCGCAGTGTGATGATGAAAGGACTGGCCGCAGTAATTATTGAATCCATGCGAGCTGGGGAAGCTGCAGGTTGCAGTGACTGGTTGTGGCAGAATCTCTCAGACGAAATCGCACAGGCAGATCAAACCTTAATTGCTCGCCTGGTAACTGGCACGGAGTCTCATGCCCGTAGGCGTCTCCATGAGATGGAGTGTTCAGCTAAGTTACTTATGGATCTCGATATAAAACCTACAATGACTCAGGCGACCATTGATAGCCTCAAGTCAGTTATTGATAGCGGTCTGCCTGCAATCCCTTCCCAGTAGTGACAGAGATAACTAACTCTTTTCTACCTCAAGCCTGAACAACAGCCGGATAGCTAGCCATTGTTTGATCGGCAAGCTGTTGCGCATAACCATTGGCTTTAATTACATCACCCATCATTAGTAACGCGGGCGATGGCAGTGGCATGGCTTTTAACCGCTCGGCAATATCACTAATAGTCCCCAGCACCACCTGCTGATCATTTGAGGTGCCCTGGGCCACAACCGCAAAGGGTTTATCGGCGGGACAGCCGCGCTGCAATAGCTGACTAGTGATCTCTGCAAGGTTTGAAAGCCCCATATAGAACACCACTGTGCTGTCTTTTTGTAATGCCAGATCCCAGTTAATGTACATCTGACCATTCTGTCGATGGCCGGTGATAAAAGTGACTGCATGGGCATGGTCGCGATGGGTAAGGGGGATCTGTGTGGCGGCAGCACAACCAATCGCTGCGGTAATACCGGGCACAATGGAATATTCGACACCTTGCTTATCAAGGTGGTCTACCTCTTCACCCCCGCGGCCAAAGATAAAATTATCGCCACCTTTAAGACGCACTACATTTTTACCGCAGCGAGCCAGTACTGCCAATAGTTCGCAGATCTGCTCCTGGGGAAGGCTATGCTGATCTTTTTTCTTGCCCACATAGATCAAATCACAACGATCCTTGGCATAGTCCAACAGCTCCGGGTTGGCGAGCCGGTCATAGACAATGGCATCTGCCTCTTGCAGCAAGCGCATAGCTTTTACCGTAATTAACTCCGCATCTCCGGGACCTGCACCCACCAGATGCACCTGACCAAATGATGACTTATCTACGGACCTTAGGTTTGCGGTGGCAGAGTTAGTGCTTTTAAACAGTGTAAGAATATTGTTGTTCATCGATTTTCCAAGGTTGATGGGCAATAGGGGCAGATGGTTTAAATATTGCAGGCCTCTGTCATAGGAAATGGCTCACAGAGCCAGTAACACTTGGCCTGCCGTTAGTTCGACACTGTATACAGGCACGCTGAACTCACCGTCTTCCAGACATTCACCGGTCTGCAAATCGAAGTGCTGCTTGTACAGCGGCGAGGCCACAACCAGACGCTCATTGATATCACCGACCATACCGCGGGACAGCACGTTGGCTTTACCGATGGGGTCCCAGTTGCCAATGGCATAGACCTGCGGCGTTTCCTTGGGCAGATAGAACAGCGCTATTTGCTGGCCCTCCACCATGGCGCAAATACCGGAGTTGGCAATAAGATCTTTTTGTTCACAAATAGTAGCTTGGCTCATAATTTTTCCTTAGGCACTCTCTTCCAGTAGTTGCAGGCGCTCTTCTTCTGTCGCTGGTCTTGGCTGTCCGCGCTCCTGCACAAAGACAATCTGATCATCTTCAGCATCGGCATTTACAAACTGCTGAAAACGCTTCATGCGCTCAGGGTTCTCAATAGTGGTTTTCCATTCACATTGATAGGTGCCCACAATATTGTCCATCTGGGCGTCGAGTTCGGCGGCGATCCCTAATGAATCTTCAATCACCACCTGCTGGAGATACTCCAAGCCCCCTTCTAGGTTGCTCATCCATACCGAGGTGCGCTGGAGTCGATCAGCGGTGCGCACATAGAACATCAAGAAGCGGTCGATATATTTGATCAGTGTTTCATCATCCAGATCTGTGGCAAACAGTTCGCCATGGCGAGGCTTCATGCCGCCGTTGCCACCGACAAATAGGTTCCAACCGTTTTCTGTGGCGATAACGCCAAAGTCTTTGGATTGGGCCTCGGCACATTCTCTGGTGCAACCAGATACTGCGGATTTAAATTTGTGCGGTGCACGCAAACCTTTGTAGCGGTTCTCTATATAGAGAGCCATAGCCACACTGTCTTGCACACCGTATCTACACCAAGTGCTACCGACACAGGATTTCACCGTACGCAGGGCCTTGCCGTAGGCATGGCCAGTTTCAAAACCAGCCTCGACTAGCTCTTTCCAGATGGCAGGCAAGTGCTGAACTCGCGCACCAAATAAATCAATGCGCTGACCGCCGGTAATCTTGGTGTAGAGATTATATTTCTTGGCTACCTCACCCAATACAATCAGCTTGTCAGGGGTGATCTCACCTCCGGCAACCCGGGGCACCACAGAGTAGGTACCGTTCTTTTGCATATTGGCCAAAAAGGTGTCATTGGTATCCTGCAAGCCCACATGCTTTTCATCCAGCACATAGTCATTCCACAGCGAGGCTAAAATAGAGCCCACCGCCGGTTTACAGATATCACAGCCGCGGCCCTTGCCATGTTTTTCAAGGAGCTCATCAAAGGTTTTAATACTGCCCACTTTAATAAGGTGAAATAATTCCTGACGAGTATAGGCAAAGTGCTCGCAGATGGACTTATCCACTTCCAAGCCACGTGCCGACATTTCATCATCGACAATATTTTTAAGTAGCGCGGCACAGCCACCGCAGCCGGTGCTAGCTTTGGTTTCAGATTTAATATCACCGAGAGCATAAAACCCGGCATCAAGAGCATCGACAATATCCCCTTTAGTAACATTGTGGCAGGAGCAAATGGTGGCCGTGGCCGGCAGCGCAGCGGCACCGAGAGTGGGCGCATCGCCAACATTGTATGGAAGAATTAAAGTCTCCGGATCCGCCGGCAGATCAATCCCATTTAAGAAATACTGCAGCAAGGTATCATAGTCGGAACAGTCACCCACCAGTACAGCCCCGAGTAGTTTTTTACCATCGGCACTGACAATCAGCCGTTTGTAAACTTCGATGCGCTCATCACTAAAGGTATAGGCAATGGCGCCCTCTTCTCGGCCATGGGCATCACCAATAGAGCCCACATCAACACCTAGCAACTTCAACTTGGTGCTCATATCTGCGCCTTGAAATGACTGCGGTTGATTGCCCAACTGACTAACTGCCGCTTCGGCCATACGATAGCCGGGGGCAACTAGCCCAAAGATACGGCCGCCAAAGAGCGCGCATTCACCAATAGCAAAAATATCTGAGTCGCTGGTTTTGCAATGGTAATCAATATCAATACCACCCCGCTCGCCAACCACTAATCCACAGTCACGGGCTAGCTGATCATAGGGGCGAATACCCGCACTAAAGACAATCATATCGGTGGCTAGAGAACCGCCATCGGCAAATTTCATCAGCAGCCGTGCATCGCCATCATCGCTGGCTTCAATCACCTCGGTCGCTTTACTGGTATGAACTTTTACACCCAGAGCCTCGATCTTGCGACGCAACATACCACTGCCGCCCGCATCTAACTGCACACCCATAAGCCCCGGAGCAAATTCAACCACATGGGTTTCAAGACCAAGATTCTGAACCGCATTGGCAGCCTCTAGCCCCAGCAAACCACCACCCACAACGACGCCGACTTTTGCGCCATCTGCCTGCGCCTTGATATTACCCAGATCATCAATAGTGCGGTAAACCACACAGGGATCCTGATCATTGCCGGGTACCGGTGGCACAAAGGGATAGGAGCCAGTAGCCAGCACTAATTTATCGTAGGCAAAGCTGCGGCCAGTTTCGGTAATTACAGTTTTATTGTCTCGATTGATCTGCACAACCGGGTCACCAAAGTGCGCATCAACACCAATCTCGACATAATGCTCTCTGGTGGTGAGGGCCAACTCTTCCGGCGTGCGACCAGCAAAATATTCAGATAGATGAACTCGGTCATAGGCCGGGCGGGTTTCGCCGCCAATAACGGTAATTTTTGCTTGAACAGATGAGGCTACTAGCTGTTCAACATAATGGTGGCCGACCATGCCGTTTCCGACTACAACAACGTTTAACATGTTTGGTTTTCCTTCAATAACTCTTTATGGGACTTGGGCTTTTTGAGAAGTTCGTTTTGGCAGATAATCTTCTGCATAACGCACATCGCCTGCTGAGAAAAATAGGGCTTAAAATAATTGGATAGTTAATATAAATGGATTGGGCAGCCAGATAACGCAACCACCCAATCTCAGTATTAACCTAATGATAAGGTCAGAAAATTAATATTTTGCACTAATGGTAAACCACAGCTTGTCGGTGTCTGAAGCATGGGTGTCCGCATCATAGGATGCGTACTTAAGCTGTACAGATAGACCCTTTTTGATTGGGTAGGTGGCAACCACATCCAGCTCAGAACCTAAATCAGCACTACCAAAATCTGCGCTGTAGTCATGGTAGACAACAGCAACCTTGGCAGGCCCCAACTTACCAGACAGCTTTAGGTATGTGTCTTCAACACCATTGGCAGGGGTACCGAGAAACTTATCTGCCCAGCCTTGAAACTTATGCAATGTGGCCAGTGGTGTTTTAAATGCTGCTGTTCCCTCATCACTGCCCAGCACCTCATAACCCAGAGCCACGGAGACAGGATTTAGGGGCAAGCTTAGCTGCGCCATCATATAGTCGGCATCGTAAGTTGTTGGGTTATCGGCATAATCAGACTGGGTAGCATAGGCCGCGCTGATTGCGAAGCCGTCAAACTTGCCGCTGTACTCAATACCATAGGTGCTGGAGGAGTTGGCAGCGGCATTGCCAAAATCAAGCATGTAGGCATAGCCTTTTAATGTCTGACCCTCGGCTGGCGACATATAAGCCAGAATAATATGGCTATCCGATTCCCAGCGCTTAGCCTGAGCTGCGCTATCTTTGGGGCCAAAGATACGATTGATATTCCAGATATAGCTGTAGTCCACAGATACAGGATCCAGTGCCTTAAAGGAAAGCGATAACGCGTCGTATGTCTGTTCGTTCTGACGGAAACCCACGCCACCCACAAAGCGTTGACCACCGTGAAGGATTCGCTGGCGTCCCAATGATGCGCTGTAGTCGGCGCCCTTATAGGTTAAGTATGCTTGGTTAAAGTCTGTGCCATCGGGATCAGCCACAATCGGGTAGCTGACATTGCCATTGGTTGGAGTGCGGTAATTCTCATCGCCGATCACCGTGACATTATCTACTTCCATCAACGCAGTGTAGCCTTCATAAGAAGCAGATTTGTAGGTGAGTCTGGATTTTAAAGTTGAGGCATTGGCATCTTCGGCAACGCCGTCTTGATCGACTAATTCATAGCGATAGCGAAAGGACAGTGACG
>CAJXVK010000093.1 GCA_913060735.1 uncultured Cellvibrionales bacterium | reverse complement strand
CGAGATCCTCTCTGGTCTCGTGGGCTCGGAGATGTGTATAAGAGACAGATGGAGTTTGGGTAGTGCCAGGCACCCACAAAGAGGGACGGCTGGATATTGTTAAAATGGTTGCCGAGGTGGGCAGCGAACGTCTGCCTGATGCAGTACCCATTATTTGTAACCCGGGTGATGTGGTGATTAATAATCGACAGCTGCTGCATGGGTCTTTCGCCAATACCGGGTTTGAAACTCGAGTATCGGTTAACTTTGGTTTTCACCGTCGCTCATCGGTATTAAATGTTTTGGGTGCTGGTATCCATGCCGATGCGGCCATCTTTGATGAAGACTTTATTGCTCAGCGTTCGCGGGTGATTGGTATGGCTATTGCAGCCAGACAGCAACGTTTTCCCGATGAGGTCCCCTATGAGTATGCGCCTGATGCCAAGGTTCAAGATAGGCTGGTTTGGAGCGATGATATGCAGACTTCGCTCAAGGACTATAATTTGATGGACCTGAGTATCTAACTGTTTTCAGAGGAGTAAGTTATGAATATAAGAACAGTAGGTATTGGGCTGGCACTACTACTAATTATTGCTGCCACTGTGTGGCTTAGCCTAGGTGATCGGATCACTCGGGTGCAGGTGATCAGTACGCTATTTACCGGTGCCGAACAGTCACAAAACTTTAATCGTATGCATAAGATGTTTCCGGTAAAAACCATGACTGCGGCGCCACAGCCTAGTCCTTTTGCGGTGGGTTCGCCCATCGAACTGCCGAGTAACTTTACCTATCGCGGTGAGGTGGTTGAGACGGCTGAGTTTTTAACGCGCACGGATACAGATGCGGTGCTGGTTATCAAAGACGGTCAGATAACATTTGAGCAAAACTGGCTTAGCGGAGGACAGCAGCAAACTTGGTTGTCGATGTCTGTGGCCAAAAGCTTTATTTCTGCCTTGATTGGCATTGCCATAGAGCAGGGTCATATCCGCGATATTAACCAGCCTATTACCGACTATGTACCTGAGCTTGTTGGTTCTGCCTATGACAATGTGCGCATTAAAGATATTTTGCAGATGTCCTCTGGCGCCTCTTGGAACGAAGACTATGGTGACCCAGAGTCGGATATCAGCAGATTCAGCCGTATTTTTGCGCTGGGTGGCTCCATGAATACGTTTGCCGCCACTCTAGAGCCTGAACTTCCCCCTGGCAGCTACAATCGTTATAACTCAGCTGATACCCAAGCGTTGGGAATGCTGCTGACCAATGCGGTGGGCCGCCCGATTTCGGAGTATATGGCTGAAATGCTTTGGCACCCAATGGGCGCTGAGAATCAGGCCCATTGGCTAACTGATTCGGACCATATGGAAATGGCCTTTGCAGGTCTCAATGCAACAGCTAGAGATTACGCCAAGCTTGGCGAGATATATCGTCTAGGTGGTCTTTTTAATGGGCGCCAAATTGTGCCAGCGCAATGGGTGCAGGCGTCTATTACCCCTGACGCACCGCATCTGATCGCGGGGGATAACCCAGCCTCAGACTGGCCCCTTGGCTATGGCTACCAGTGGTGGATTCCGCAGGGGGATCAGGGCGAATTTATGGCCATTGGCGTGTATAACCAATTTATCTATGTAGCGCCAGAATCAAATACGGTTATTGTTAAGCTATCGGCCAATAGTGCCTATGGCACGCCTGATGATGAGGACGCTTCCAGTGAGTTTGAGTCGATAGAGTTTTTCCGCGGGATTACAGCTCTCTAATGACTCTATGGCGCTTTTTATGTCGCTGTCTTTTAAGCAGGGCTCTTTTTTCAAGGCATGGGTATTGGGTTATGGTCAATAAACTCTGCTAATAGCGAAGACAGCTCCTCTGCTTTATTCCATTGAAAAAAGTGACCGCCACCGATCATAGTATGGGGCTGTCCCTCTGTACCTGGAACTTTGGATAGCCAAACTTTTTCAAAGCCATTGGTAACTGGGTCATTGCCCGCTCCAACACATAAAAATGGCTTTGTAAATTTTTCAAAAAATTCCCAAGCTTTTTTCTGCGCCTCTAAAGACTGGTCAGGTATGGTGGGTACCTGACTGGGCATAGCGCGAGGGCCCATTTTATAGGCTGGGCTAGGGAAGGGTGCCTCATAGGCCTTAGTTAAGTCGGTACGAAAAGGTGAGATGTTGCGCAGTCCAATAGAGCCCATAAATAGATCTAAGGCCAAAGATAGTTTGTTACGGGGCTCCATGCTCGCGGAGGCAATGATACCCGCTGGGACATCTGGGGTTTCCCAGGTATATTTTTGCCAGTAGGCAAAGAGATCGACTCCAGACTCTTTGCCAAGACCTTCCATTTTTTGGACCTGTTGCATCATGCCAAACAGAGTCACTTTTTTTGGGTCTGCTCTAAAAGCTTTAACTTTATCGATGGTGCTTTGCGACACATCTGGATTGTAGGGTAGTCCGGTATTGCCAATAGCCACTCGAGCAAAGCGTTCACCGTTGTCGGCAACCATCCGCAAGCCAATCAGCCCGCCCCAATCCTGACCAAAAAAGGTGAGGTCGGTGAAATTATTTTGTACCAGCCACTGGTTCATCCAGTCGACTTGGCGCTGGTAACTGTAATCCTCTCTAGCGGCAGGTTTATCTGACTTGCCGTAGCCGGGAAGATCTGGGGCGATCACGCGCAGTCCTGCTTTTACCAGATGCGGAATCATGCGTGCATAGAGATAGCTCCATACGGGCTGGCCATGCATACACAGAATTACCGGGCCATCTTTTGGGCCCTCGTCTATATGGTGAATTCGCAGATCACTCCCGTCATGGGTTTTAACCACTGTGTAATGGGGCTCAAAGGGGTATTCAGCAAGTGAGGTAAAACGGCTCTCAGGGGTTCTAAGTACTTTCATGGATTCTCCGATGGTTCCTGTTACTTGATATTTTGCTAGTATAAACATATTGGCAGTATGAATGCCAATAAATATATAGCCGGAACAGAACCTCAGTCGTTATTAACGCATTGCAACTGACTTGCTAGTCAGTGTTTGTTTGGGATGGTCGGTATCTTTAAGCGCGTACTGCAATATACTAACGAAAAAAATAACAATCCGAGTATTCCAATGTCCGAAAGAATCCCACGCAATAGCGACAACGACTACAGTGAAGAAATGGCCCAGCAGCGCCGTGACTTTGTCAGCGAAAAAACCTCGACTTCCTTGGATAATGTCGGTCACTATTCCATCGATCCGGCGACGACGGCGGGTAATATTGAAAACTTTATTGGTGTGGCTCAGGTGCCTATGGGTCTGGTGGGCCCATTGCGCGTAAATGGTGAACATGCCTCGGGGGACTTCTATGTGCCCATGGCGACTAGCGAGGGTACATTGATTGCCAGTTATAACCGTGGTGCGCGATTACTCAGTGAATCTGGCGGGGCCAAAGTTACTGTTGTCGATGATGCAATGCAGCGGGCACCGGTATTTGTCTTTGATGATGCCAGAGCTGCACGGGACTTTGGTCATTGGGTCAGCGAAAATTTTGCCGAGATAGCGGCGCAGGCAGAGACCACCACTAGCTCAGGACAGTTGCGCGATATCCAGCAGTTTGCCGCGGCACGCCTGCGCTATTTGCGTTTCAACTACACCACCGGTGATGCCGCCGGCCAAAATATGGTGGGTAAGGCAACGTTTGTCGCCTGTGAATGGATCGCTGCCAACTATCCGGGTATTAAGCGTTATATGCTATCTGGTGCTATGGATACCGACAAGAAACACTCCCAGTTAAATACATTGCATACTCGGGGCAAGCGAGTGATTGCCGAAGTGACAATCCCCAATGATTTATTACAAAAGAGAATGAATACGTCTGCCGAAGCGCTCTTTAAGGCGCGCTCTATCAATCAGGTAGGTGCCTTTATGGCAGGGTCTCACAATACCGGTGCACATTCTGCCAATGGCATTACCGCGGTATTTATTGCCACAGGGCAAGATGTGGCTAATGTGGCAGAGTCTTCGGCGGCGGTTATCTATGCCGATGTTGATGAGGATGGCAACTACTACCTGAGTATTACGATTCCCTCATTAATTGTTGCCACCTATGGAGGCGGCACTGGTTTACCCACTCAGCAGGAATGCCTGAATTTGCTTGGCTGTAATGGTGTCGGAAAGGTGCGTAAGTTGGCTGAGATTATTGGAGCGACAGTACTGGCTGGCGAGATCTCATTAATGAGTGCGGTATTGGCTGGCGACTGGGTTACCAGTCACGATGCGCTGGGGCGCAATCGTTAAATTGGCTGGGATGGATTCCCCGTGGTCGCAATAGCCAGTTTGGCGGTTTGAAAAAAGAACTAATATCAAGTCACGGCTAAATACTCAGTGATAAAAAATAAAAAAATAGGAGAAATAGGGTGAATAATAATTCTAAACAATTAAATAGGTTACTGATAACAGTCCTGCCTTTGCTGCTAACCCTCGCTGGTTGCAGTGACTCAGAGTCGCCCGCTCAGCAAAATACTCAGGTGGCGGCTAGCACCGAATTGGTTAGCTGTGCCAGATTTGATGAAAACCGCACTGCACTGTTTGGTGATCTGCATATTCATACTAGCTACTCGTTTGATGCGGCTGCAAATAGTACGGGTGCCACGCCAGAAGATGCTCATCGTTATGCGCGCGGTGAATCAATTCCTATTTTTCCAATCAATGATCAGGGCGTAGCCACCGGCCGCACTAAAATTGATCGTCCTCTGGATTTTTTGGCGGTGACAGATCATGGTGAATTTCTTGGTGAGCGCGCACTCTGCCGCACTGAGGGCTCGCCGGTTTATAACACCGAGTTCTGCGGCGCCTATAGATCCGATGAGCGCTTGGGCATGATGATGTTGGGTACAGTAATTACCACTGAGACCCCAGCTCGAATCCCCGAAATCTGCGGTGCCAGCGGTAATCTGTGCCGCGATTTTGCCCAATCGCCCTGGCAGAATATTCAGGCTGCGTCCAATGCCGCCAATACGCCCTGTGAATTTACTAGCTTTGTCGCCTATGAATATACGGGTACTCCGGGCACCAGTAACTATCACCGCAATGTGATTTTTAGAAATGATGCAGTGCCCGCGCTGCCGGTCAGCTATATAGATGCGCCGATCGACAGTAAGCTGTGGTCGGCTCTGGATGCGGTCTGTGATATTGATGCTGGCTGTGACTACCTGACTATTCCCCACAACTCTAATTTAGCCAATGGGCGTATGGCTCCCTATATGCAGCTTGAAGACACAGATGCAGCGAAAATTGCCTATGCTCAGAGTCGCCTAAAGCGTGAGCCGATTATGGAAATTTTCCAGCATAAAGGAGGTTCAGAGTGCATCAATGGATTGAGTTCTGTCTTTGGTGCGCCGGATGAACTGTGCGAGGTTGAAGCTGTTAGGCATATGGGGCAAAACAAAACCTATGCGACTCGCGATATGTCTTCGTCAACATTAGTGGTCGGTGAGGCCTCTGAGATCACGGCTGAATGTGCCGAAGGCACTGTTGGCGGCAATGGCATGGTCGGTGCAGGCTGCGTGCACGCTACAGATTTCCAGCGTTCAGCACTGCTAGTAGGCCTTAAAGAAGAGCAGGCCATAGGGCTGAACCCCGTTAAGCTGGGCATTATTGCCGCCACCGATACCCATTCTGCGACCTCTGGTGGGGTTAAAGAGTCTAAATGGGTGGGAGCGGTGACTGGTGAAGCCAATCCGATGCAGCGACTGCAGCCTGGTCTGCTGACCAGTGGTATTGATGGCAATCCCGGTGGCTTGGCCGGTGTTTGGGCCAAAGAGAATACCCGTGATGCGATTTTTGATGCGATGCTGCGAAAAGAGGTGTTTGGTACCTCAGGGCCAAGAATCCGCCCGCGCCTGTTTGCTGGCTGGGGGCTCGATGCAGGGCTCTGTGAAGCCAATGATATGGTGTCACAGGCCTATGCCAGCGGTGTGCCCATGGGCGGCGATGTAAGCGCTTCTGGAGCCACAGATAAACCCTCCTTTCTCGCCTATGCTGCAAAAGATCCTGATGGCCTAAAGCTGCAGGAGCTGCATCTGATCAAAGGTTGGATAGATGGGGAGGGGCAAATGAATACTCAGGTTCTGCCTATAGCTACTGCAGAAGCTGGTGCCGATAGCCTGTGTAATGTCTATACCGATAAGAGTTTTGACCCAGCGCAGTCTGCTTATTACTATCTGCGTGCCGTAGAGCCAGAGAGCCCTCGCTGGCACACTTATGACTGCGCGGCTATTGCCGAGGCTGAGCGCCCAGATGTCTGTACCAATGGTGCCTACCCAGACCGTATTCGAGAAATGGCCTGGACCTCACCTATCTGGTATCAGGGGCACTAGTTACTTCATTATCCGATAGAGAATTAGGCTAGAATGCCAGACTAATTTCTCTATCGAATGAAAATTTCAATCAGAGCCAACGCCAGTGAATGCAAATGAGCTAAGCGCAACATTACTCAGCTGCCTGTTCTTTATGGGTCTGGTGGCTTGGATTTCCTATCGCAAGACCAGAGGCGAAATCGATACTCGCGATGGTTATTTTCTTGCCGGCCGCGGTCTTGGTGCGGTGTTTATTGCCGGGTCATTGTTACTGACCAACCTTTCTGCAGAGCAGCTTATTGGTCTCAATGGTTCAGCCTACGGCTTTAACCTCAGCAGTATGGCTTGGGAGGTTACGGCTGCCTTTGCCACTATCTGCATGGCCTTTATCTTTTTACCGCGCTATTTGGCGGGCGCTTTTTCAACATTACCTGAATTCTTAAATGACCGTTTTGATGATGATGTTCGGCGTCTCACGGTTATTCTATTTATGCTTGGCTATGGCTTGGTCACCATTCCCTCTGTGCTCTATTCTGGTTCGATTGCGGTTATGCAGATGTTTGATGTGCCTGCGCTATTTAAGCTTTCCTACAGTACTGCACTAGCCGTAACCATTGTAGCCATAGGCAGCATTGGTGCTGTGTATGCAGTGTTTGGCGGCCTTAAGGCGGTAGCTGTTTCTGATACCTTAAATGGCATTGGCCTATTGGCTATTGGTATAGCAGTGCCTGTTTTGGGTCTGTCGCTACTGGGCGAGGGCAATGTGGGGCAGGGGCTGCATATTATTACCAATACCAGTACAGAGAAATTAAATGCCATAGGATCATCGTCTGATCCCACACCCTTTGCCACATTGTTCACCGGCATGATCTTCGCCAATCTATTTTATTGGTGCACCAATCAATATGTTATCCAAAGAACATTGGCAGCAAAAAATTTGGCCGAGGGGCAGAAGGGAGTGTTGTTTTCTGGCTTTTTCAAAGTACTGGTGCCGTTTATTATGATGTTGCCGGGGGTGATTGCATTTCATCTCTATGGCGCAGTGGGATCTGAGACAGGCTTGGCCTCAATTGATCTCGCATACCCGCAGTTGATTCGCGATGTGCTACCAGTCTATGCCATGGGCTTTTTTCTGGCCGTGCTATTGGGTGCGGTATTTAGCTCGTTTAATTCATTGCTTAATAGTGCGGCTACACTATTTTGTCTCGATGTCTATGTGCCCTACAAAGAGCGACAGGGACATCACCATGTGAATGATGAGAAAGTTTTAAAAGTGGCTAAGCGCGCCTCAATTGTTATTACGCTGTTTTCTTTTGTGGTGGCCCCGATGTTACAGTTTGCGCCAGATGGGTTGTGGCAGATTATTCGTGTCTTTACTGGATTTTATAATATTCCTGTTATTGCCATTGTGATCGTTGGGCTATTTGCCCCACAGGTTCCAGCGTTGGGCCCGAAGCTGGTTATTTGTTTTCATATTCTGGCTTATGGTCTATTAAAGTTTGTATTTGATGATGTAGTGACGCTACATTTCATTCATCTTTATGCAATTTTATTTTTTATTGAAGTGGCGATTATGCTGGCCATCGGTATGCGGTATCCACGTGCTGAAGTATGGACCTATAGCACTAGCCATAAGGTTGATCTGCAGCCATGGCGTTTCGCCGGTCCCTGTGCGGTGACCCTAATATCTAGTGTGATTGCTCTGTATCTGCTATTTTCACCAATAGGGTTGGTCGGTGGAACTGTCTCTTATACACATCTGACGCTGCCGACGAGCGATCTAGTGTAGAT
>CAJXVK010000092.1 GCA_913060735.1 uncultured Cellvibrionales bacterium | reverse complement strand
ATCCTCTCTGGTCTCGTGGGCTCGGAGATGTGTATAAGAGACAGGTACACCAACCAAATATAAGCAGAATGGGGCTTAAAAACACGCCGCCGCCAATACCAGTCAGGCCTGCGGAGAACCCCAGGATCGCGCCCACCAACAAAACCGCAATCATGGTTGGCTGATGGGTCGAATCGGCCGCCTTGTTGATCATAAGCATGCGTACAGCAGCTAATAGCAGCATAACGCCAACCAATAACCGATAGGCCTCAGCATCAATTTTGATTAAACCGCCAATAAAAGCCAATGGCGTAGAAGCTATGACCAGCGGCCAAAACAATTTGTACGACATTAGTTTGTAGGGTTGAAAGCGGTATAGCAGCCACGAGGTTACAACAATATTCATTAATAATGCCGCGGGTCGCATCTCTTCTGGCAATAGGCCCCACAGCGCCATCGCTGCCAGATATCCCGAGGCACCACCATGGCCCACAGAGGAATACAGCACGGCCATAAGGCCAATGGCCATAAGCAATATAAAGGAGTATTGAAAGGCAAAAATCGTTTCGAGAACCACAGGCATTAGCCTCCGGTCATATTCATAAAGCGCACAATGTCGACTTGCTCAGGGTCAAAGTAATGGCGTTCAGGCTTGTTGGCGATAGCTGCCACAATTTTACTTTTTAATAATGCCGTATCACCCGGGTGGGCGCGCACTATCTCACGTAAATCTAAGCTGTGCTCATTACCCAAGCAGAGCAGTAAGCGACCCTCTGCCGTCATTCGCACCCGATTGCAGGACTCACAGAAGTTATTCGATATGGGTGAGATAAAGCCAATTTTGGACTGACTATTGGCCACTGAAACATACCGCGATGGTCCACCGGTAGTTTCTGCACTATCGACTAGCGTAAATTCTGACTCCAGCTGCTGGCGGATTTGGCTACTGGTAATCTGAGTATTAACACGTTTATGAGAGGAGATTTCACCCAGCGGCATTTCTTCAATAAATGAAATATCCATACCTCGATCGACAGCAAAGCGCGCTAGATCAAGCACCTCGTCATCATTAAAACCGGCAAGGATTACTGCATTTAATTTAATTTTCTTAAACTGCGCAGCACCAGCGGCATCGATACCCGCCAGGACCTGATCCAGGTCACCGACACGAGTAAGCTCTCTAAAACGATCCGGCTTTAGGCTATCGACACTGATGTTGATCCGTGACATACCCGCATCTTTTAGAGGCTGCGCCATCTTGGGTAGATACACGCCATTGGTGGTCATGGTGAGCTCATCAAGACCCGGCAATGCGGCTACTGAGCCAACTAACTTGAGAATATCCCGCCTGATAAGCGGCTCACCACCCGTTAAACGGATTTTGCGCACACCCAATTCCACAAATGCGGCAGCCGAATCGCGGAGCTCTTCAAGACTTAATATCTGCTGCCTAGGCAGAAAGGTCATATCCTCTGCCATGCAGTAGGTGCAGCGAAAATTACAGCGATCTGTCACCGACAGGCGCAGATAATCGACGGTGCGACCAAAGGGGTCAATTAAGGACGGCTTGTTTAGCAATGTATTCAATGCAGGCTCTAGGTACTATATGGGCTAATAGGCATAGGGTAGCACATCAATCAAATCGCCCACTAGAATAGATTCGCCGCTTTTTTGCCTGACAAAGACCTCACCCCAACAGGCTGATGACAAAACTCCACTGCTCTGGTTGGGATATATATCAACACCGGCATCGGTCAGCCGACCGCGCAAATACACCTCACGGCTCTCCCCCGCTTTATCAAACTGTGCAATGCCCTTAACGGTCTTAGCCTCGGTAGCAACAACGCCCTGGGCAGCCAGTAAGAATGGCCGCGCAAGCACCATAAAGGTAGTAAACACCGAAGCTGGATTGCCCGGCAATCCTATAAAGGGCACATTTTCTACATGACCAAAGGCCAGAGGCTTACCCGGCTTAATCGCCACCTTCCAAAATTCCACCGCACCGAGTTGATCCACAGCTGACTTTACATAATCTTCTTCACCCACAGAAACGCCACCGGCGCTGATAATCACATCCCCGCGCATAGCAGCTTTTTTCAATATATGCTGAGTCGCCGCCTGACGGTCTGGTATTACACCCAGATCCACAGGGACCATGCCCAATGACTTGATAAGACCTATCAATGTTGCTCGATTGGAGTTGTAGATTTGTCCCGGCTGTAGCGGCAATCCAGGCTCTACAAGCTCATCGCCTGTGGAAAATATAGCGACCTTAAATGGCTTAAATACCTCTACTGCAGTAATACCAATGGATGACAGCAGACCCATCTCCTGCGCACGCAGTCGAGTGCCGGCCTTTACAACAATCTGACCCGCTTGAATATCCTGTCCCTGAGGCCGGACGTTAGCACCACTTTGGGCATTTTTATCAATTGTGACCGAGCCATTGGACTCTTTACAATTTTCTTGCATAGCCACGATATCGGCGCCAGCCGGAATCTCTCCACCAGTAAAGATGCGCGCTGCCGTTCCCACGTCCAGGGATTGAGGTGCGGTACCCGCAGGAATACGCTGGCTTACCTCTAATATGAAATTATTTGCCGCAGCATCGGCAGCGCAAAATGCATAGCCGTCCATAGCGCTGTTAGCCGCTGGCGGTACATCAATGCTTGAGGTGATATCTGCGGCAAGCACCCGGTCAAGAGCTTCGGTCACAGGCACAGACTCAAGCCCCGCGCGCCGACGCTCTTTGACCAGTGGCTGGGCCTTAGCAACCAGCTTTTTTACTGCCTTAGAAACCGTTAGCATTATTGAGATTTTTTACGCACATGTTGAACAAAATTACAGGGCTGAAAAGTACTGTCTAGCTGCTCGCGAATAATGCCATTCCAGGCAGTTTTACAGGCGCCAGTAGAGCCTGGCACGCAAAATACAGCAGTGTTATTCGACAGCCCTGCCAAGCAGCGGGACTGCACAGTAGAGGTGCCAATTTCATCGTAGGATAGCTGACGAAATAGCTCACCAAAGCCTTCGATATGCTTATCAAACAAGGGAGACAGCGCCTCTGGGGTACTATCACGGCCAGTAAAACCCGTGCCACCAGTGGTAAGAATAACCTCAACCTCAGGGTCGGCAATCCAAGCAGAAACAATCGCACGCATCTGATACACATCATCAATCACCAGCTTGCGATCCGCCAGATGATGCCCCTCGTCCTCCAGCGCCTGCTGTAAAAAAGCACCGCTGGTATCGCTGTCCAGACTGCGGGTATCGGATACGGTTAACACCGCTATTTTTACAAAACGCCGTGGGGCGGATGGATCAGATGACACTGATGAGTACTCCTTTAAAAAATCTTATCTGGTGCCACAAATGACACATTGCTGATTGGCTTCGGCCCCGAGGGTAAGCCATTGTCCGTTTTTACCATCATAACGTTGAATCTGGCCGTGCTGTTGGAAATAACCCAACAATATTCTTATCACTGTAGTCGCCTGCAAACTGCCCATAGCGCCTAAAACCGGCCCAACCACGCCCGAGTTACCACAGTTCATCATTGGCTCGGGAGAGTCTTTATCAATAATACAGTTTAAGCACAGACTGGTGTTATGGCCAAAATCAAAGGCAACCAATTGCCCCTCCCAACCCAGAGCCGAGGCACTGACAAAGGGTATTTTTTGCTGATGGCAATGGGCATTTAGCTGTTGCCGCGCAGCAAGGTTATCCGTGCAATCCACCACCAAAGTATAATTATGGGCCAGTATTTGGCTGGTCACTTTATCAGCATAGACATTGATCTGCGTCTCGAGGTTAAGCGCATTCAGCCGCTTTTGCGCGCACTCAACTTTAGGCTTTCCGCAATCCTCTGGCGTATAAAGCACCTGACGCTGCAGATTGGTTTGGTCCACCGTATCCCCATCACAGATTGATAGCTGACCAATACCAGCCGCCACCAGATACAAACTCACCGGACAGCCCAGACCACCCATACCCACGATCAACACATGGGCGTTCAGCAGTTTCTCCTGCCCCTGCTCGCCAATATCATCCATCAACAAATGGCGACTATAGCGCATAAACTGGCTGTCAGTTAAAGACATAACAGGCGCTCCGCTTCCGCAAGATCATCTTGGGTATTAATATTAAAAAACGGGTTTATCACCTGCTCCGGCCAGTCTAGATATACCGAGTTTAGACCCTCCAATAAAGGCTTAAAGCCACCGTTCTTTTTAACCAGCAGCGCCTGCTCCACCACCGGCGTGACTCGTTTATGCCACAGAGAAAAGGTTGACTGGGCAAAGCCCTGATAGCGCACACAGGCAATATCGGCATCTGCTGCGCTGATCTCTCGATAGAGTGCCGCTACCAAGTTTTCTGGGATAAAGGGCCCATCGCAAGGCGCCATCATCAGATACTGAGCGCTGGATAGCTTATCGCTAAGCAGTGCACTGTAGAGCCCCACCAATGGCCCCTTAAAACCCTCAAGATGATCGGCAATAACGCCATCACCGCAGAGGTTCTTATCGCCATTAACCACCAGTATATCTACCTGAGGCGTCAATTTAGTAACAGCATGTTCCAGTAATGTGCGGCCCGCCAATACAGATTGCACCTTATTGACCGAGCCCATGCGGCTGGATCGACCGGCGGCCAGAATAACGCCATCGACATTAATCATCGGCCGACCACCGGTCACTGGCAGTCTGATCACTGTCCTTGCTTTCGATCCAATGCTGTTGCCCATTCTGATCGACTTTCTTCCAAAACGTAGCTTTGGTTTTTAGATAATCCATCACAAACTGTGCCGCCTCAAAAGCATCAGCACGATGCTGGCTGGCCACACCCACAAAGACAATCTGATCGCTGGGCAATAACTCACCCACACGGTGAATCACAGTTATACCAATCAGATCCCAGCGCGCCTCCGCTTGATCGACAATCTCCTGCAACAGAGACTCAGTCATGCCCGGGTAATGCTGTAATGTCAGGGAGTTAATCGAGGTATTTTTTTCCAGATCACGCACCAAACCCGCAAAGGTCACCACCGCACCCACCGCAGACTCCAACTGGCGCAACAGCTGGTACTCTGCCCCCAGATCGAAATCATGATTTTGAATACGAATGGTGGAATTCATGGTCGCTTAACCGCCAGTGACCGGTGGCAAAAACGCCAGTTCGGCACCATCAAAAATAGGCTGATCCCAACCCACTATCATTTGATTTAACGAGATCAACACCTGGGGCTGAGATAACTCGGCAACTAAAGCGGGATGATCAGCCGCCAGTGCATCGCGCACAGTGGCCGGCGTTAAACCTTCGGTAGCGTCAATACTGGCAGATACACCCTCAGCAAAATCACCCAAACGGCCAAAAAATAATAGCTTAATCATACCTGTGCCTCAGCAGACCAGTCGCCGGACTTGCCGCCAGTTTTATTAAGCAGCTTGGTCTCGCCAATAATCATGCCTTTATCAATCCCTTTACACATATCGTAGACCGTTAACGCTGCCACAGAGGCCGCGGTTAAAGCCTCCATTTCAACACCGGTTTTGCCCGTGGTTTTGCACAGAGCAGTAATAACCAGAGACTGGCCCTGCAACTCAATATCCACAGTAATTTTGGACAGAGGCAATGGATGGCAGAGGGGAATCAAATCGCTGCACTTTTTAGCCCCTTGAATCCCGGCAATGCGGGCCGTAGCCAGCAAATCTCCTTTGGGCAGGCTATCGTCACTAATAGCAGCCACAATTTCTGCAGTTAGCTGAACCTGAGACTGAGCAATGGCCGTGCGTGCCGTATCCGATTTATCAGAGACATCCACCATATGGGCTTCGCCGCAGGTATTGAGATGTGTGAGTTTTGACATAGAGTTTGATTTACCAAGGTTTACGGCTTCGCATTATGGCAAACTCTAGCGCTCTGTTACATGATTTAAACCAGCTTGAAGCTAGAGGAAAGTCGAAATTTTATCCAGAGGCAAACGCTGGATATCCGGCACCATCGCACCCTCCTCCGGGTAACCCACCACCAGCAACAAAAATGGCCGTTCATGACTGGGGCGCTCAAGAATCTCGGTTAGAAACTTCATTGGGCTGGGGGTATGGGTCAAAGTACCAAGACCAGCCTGATGCAGAGCTGTGATCAACATGCCAGTGGCGATGCCCACAGACTCAGAGGTATAGTAATTTTTGTGCTTAACACCCTCATCGTCAATGGTGACCTTCTTAAGAAAGATAGCGATCAAAGCTGGTGCAGTTTCCAGAAAGGGTTTATTGGCATCAGTACCCAGCGGTGCCAACGCATCAAGCCATTCATCCGAAGCGCGACTCTCATATAGCTCCCGCTCTTCTATTTCAGCCGCCTCACGAATCTTTTTCTTAATCGCCGGATCCTGCACCACAGCAAAATACCAGGGCTGCATATTAGCGCCACTGGGCGCAGAGCCCGCCGCCAGAATAGCATTTTCCAGCACAGACTGAGGTATAGGCCGATCAGAGAAATCACGCACAGAGCGGCGTTTGGCCATTTGCTGATAAAATGCCTGTGCCGACTGTTCCATAGTTGCCTCTTCCTGAGGGGAAAAGTCTAATTGGATAAAAGCGCCTGTTTTGGCCATAAGTAGAACTATTAAAATGATTAGATGGGCAGAGTAACTTAGCCAGCCAGATTAGCCAAATAGATCACCAGTAGTATATTTTGGGTCACTGCCCTGCTCCAACTTTATAATCCTTTAGCTAAGCTTCATGCACCCAGTTCAAATCAAGTAGCCTCTCGCTACGCCAAATTCGTATCACCTGCACTTCAATGACACCTCTTAGGTAAACAATACGAAATGGCGGGTGAATAACTTCACGGATATGCTGTTCTTCAAATTCGGGAACCATTCTTCCCAAATCAGGGTGATCTTTTAAGGCTTCAACAGACTCAAAGAAACAGGCGATAAACTCATCACCGATGGCGGGAACACCCTCCTTGAGATAATAGGCCTGTATATCAGACATATCATCCAGCGCCGAATGAGCAAAGGAAATTTTCACCTAGCTGATGCCAAATCGCTTTTTAGCATCTTTCAAGCTCACGGTTTTACCCTCTTCTATATCCATCAAACCCTGAGCAATGGCCTTAACAAACGCAAGCTCCTCATCATTCTTTTCATACTCAGCCAGCCCCTGAACCACAGCCACGCCGCGGCCACGGCTGGTAAGTAAAACTGGTCGCTTGGAGTCAGTGGCGTGATTAACAACCTTGCCCGGATTGACCTTTAGGTCAGAGAGGGAGATAACATCTTCAGAAAATTTGGTTCCCATAGTAATATCCAATGCCTCACTAAAGACCTACTTATAGCACCGGTTAACAGGACATGTCAAATTTAGCCGAGAAACCCTCAAGAGAGAACCCAATATCAAAATTCGGTCCTGATTTACCCCACTTCAAATTGGCTTTAAACACTGTATTAGTATACAGTTATAGCAACAGATCAACTATTCCTCATTCTCCATTTATTAGTCTCCGGAGTGTCCTTGAGGAACTCTCTTAGTTTTCTTTATCTGCGAGATAACCATTATGAATGCGCCCGCCTGGGAGCAGTAACTCCACAGGCAGACGACTTTCCATAACCGATAAAGGAGTATCAATTATGAACACAGATAATAGTAGTCAATCAAACCCCACCCTGCCCGATCATTATGATGTGCTTACCCACCCGCTAGTTCATTTTCGCGAACCACCCTCTTTTACCAACTGTCTGGATATTTTGCATAACTGTTGCTATCTGGTGGATTTGTTTGGGTATATTGATCTGGATGGGGAGACTGAGGGCGAGCTTTCTGAGCAGGCCGCCAATGCGTTCTTTTGGCAGACTCGGACGTTAGAGAGTACTTTGCGGTATGTGAGTTTATGTTTGCGGGATGTGCAGCACAGCCAGTTAGAGCATCTGAGTAATATTAAGGATTCGCCGGTTGCGCGTGCTCTGCAAAACAATGATCCGCAATTAAGAAAATCAGTTTCTACTGCACTTTTATCCTATGAAGGTATAACTAGTAAAGATATTGAGTCGTTTGTAGAGATGCTAAAAGCTTGACTGAGAAGGGGCACTACTCGTTCAGACAGCTTATCCTCAATGATATCCTTGAAGCGGCCGCTATAGAGCATATAACTTATCCCTGTTTGTGCAGGAACTAGAAACTCCTTTTTTTGAAAATCTGTCTCTTATACACATCTCCGAGCCCACGAGACCAGAGAG
>CAJXVK010000091.1 GCA_913060735.1 uncultured Cellvibrionales bacterium | reverse complement strand
GATCTACACTAGATCGCTCGTCGGCAGCGTCAGATGTGTATAAGAGACAGCGGATATGATTATCCCCAAGCAGTTTTTAAAGTCCATTAAACGCAGTGGCTTTGGTCCCAACCTATTTGATGAGTTGCGTTATATGGATGAAGGTCAGCCGGGCGCCGATTGCTCTAACCGGCCCATTAATCCAGATTTCCCATTAAACCAGACACGCTTCAAAGGTGCCTCAATATTGTTGGCACGAAAGAACTTTGGCTGTGGTTCCAGTCGTGAGCACGCACCTTGGGCCTTGGAGGACTATGGCTTTAATGCGGTAATCGCACCGAGCTATGCAGATATTTTCTACAATAACTGCTTTAAAAATGGTTTATTGCCGGTGATTCTGACGGAAGAGCAGGTGGATATTTTATTTAAAGAGATGGACGCCGAAGAAGGTTATCAGCTGAGTGTTGATCTGCATGCGCAAACGGTAACCAGCGACTCTGGGCATGTATTTAGTTTTGAGCTGGATGAGTTTCGCAAAGAGTGCCTATTAAAAGGTCTGGATGAAATTGGTTTAACTCTGCAAGAGGCCGATGCGATTAAGGCCTATGAAGCCGATCGTGCTCAGCAGCACCCGTGGGTATTTGGAGCGATTAAATGAGTAAGAAAGTATTGGTATTGCCTGGGGATAATATTGGCCCAGAAATTGTTACTGAAGCGGTTAAGGTATTGGAGCGGGTTAGCGAGCAGTTCGATCTAGGCATTGAACTTGATTACGCCCATCTAGGTGGTGCAGCTCTGGATGCGGTCGGCGAACCCTGTCCCGAAGAGACATTGGATAAGGCCCGTGCCTCAGACGCTATTTTGCTTGGCGCTGTAGGTGGCCCGCAGTGGGATGATGTTGAACGTCATCTGCGCCCGGAAAAAGGTCTGTTGACCATTCGCTCTGAGCTGGATCTATTTGGTAATTTGCGCCCGGCAATCATGTACCCGCAGTTGGCTCATGCGTCTTCGCTTAAGCCTGAGTTTGTTTCAGGCTTGGATATTCTGATTGTGCGCGAGTTAGTCGGTGGTATTTACTTTGGTGAGCCCCGTGGTATTCGCACCTTAGAAAATGGCGAGCGAGAGGGCTTCAACACCTATAAATACAATGAGTCTGAGATTCGTCGTATTGGCAAGATGGCTTTCGAAGCGGCTATGGTGCGTGGCAAGCGTCTTTGCTCGGTGGACAAGTCCAATGTGTTGGAAGCGACGATACTATGGCGCGAGATTATCAGTGATATGGCGGCGGACTACCCTGAGGTGGCGTTGAGTCATATGTATGTGGATAACGCCGCGATGCAGTTGGTGAAGGAGCCCAAGCAGTTTGATGTGGTGGTGACAGGCAATATGTTTGGCGATATTTTGTCGGACACGGCGGCGATGTTAACGGGCTCGATTGGTATGTTGCCTTCGGCATCACTGGATAAAGATGGTGGTGGTATGTATGAGCCCTGTCATGGGTCTGCACCGGATATTGCGGGGCAGGGTGTGGCTAATCCATTGGCGACTATTCTGTCGGTGGCGATGATGTTGCGTTACTCGCTGGATGCGGTTGAGGCGGCGGTTGCGATTGAAAAGGCAGTGAGTGATGTGCTGGATCAGGGATTACGGACTGGTGATATTTATACGGATGGAATGACTAGAGTAGGAACTGTTGAAATGGGCGATGCGGTGGTGGCTGCACTCTAATTGCATTGTCACCCTGTACCCAAAGCGCTTCGCGCGGGATGCTAAGCGTCTTTGGAATCGGAGCACCCAAAGCCATGGAGAGCCTTTACGATCGGCCCCATGGCTACAATCATTTTCAGCGTTCGCACAACTCGCTTCGCTCAGACAGGGTGCTCTCTTTTTCTGAAAATGACTGCACCCATAAGCGGGCCCTGATTGATCGTAAAGGCTCTCCATGGCTTTGCTTCAAGATCGAGCGTTTTTTTGATCTGATTGAGGCGCTGGCTTGATGGCTTGAGGAGGCTGTTTAGATTGCTCGAGTCTAATTTACACTGGCAATATGCAATTTTTTGATGCCAAGAATCAAAGTATTTACTAAAGGTTTAGACACATGAAAAAAACAGGATTTATAGGTTGGCGCGGCATGGTTGGATCCGTACTGATGGACAGAATGCGTGAAGAAAGTGACTTCGCCCACATTGAGCCAATATTTTTTACCACCTCCCAAGCCGGTCAGGCAGGCCCAGATGTGGGTGTGGAAATACCATTATTGCAAAGTGCCTTCGATATAGAAGCGCTGCAGCAGATGGATATTATTGTTACCTGTCAGGGTGGCGATTACACCAAAGAGGTGTACCCACAGCTACGAAAAGCAGGTTGGGATGGCTACTGGATTGATGCCGCCTCGGCGCTGCGTATGGAAGACAGCTCAATTATTGTTCTCGATCCCGTCAATACGAATGTGATTAAAGATGGCTTGGCAAATGGCGTAAAAGACTTTATTGGCGGCAATTGCACCGTCAGTTTAATGCTAATGAGTCTAGGCGGCCTATTTAATGCCAACCTGGTGGAATGGGCTTCGTCTATGACCTATCAAGCGGCATCTGGTGCTGGTGCCCAGAATATGCGCGAGCTTATTAATCAGATGGGTGTGATTAAGGGGTCGGTATCTGATGCGTTGGCTAATCCCTCATCGGCGATTCTCGATATTGATCGTCAGGTCACTGAAACCCTGCGCAGCGATGGTTTTCCCGTTGATAACTGGGGTTACCCATTAGCGGGCAGTCTGCTACCTTATATAGACTCTCAGCTTGAAAACGGTCAGAGTCGTGAAGAGTGGAAGAATCAGGCGGAGACGAACAAAATTCTTAACCGTGAAGGTAACCCAATACCGCTGGATGGCCTGTGTGTGCGTATTGGCTCTATGCGCTGCCATAGTCAGGCGTTGACCATTAAGCTGGCTAGGGATGTGCCTATGGATGAGATTGAGTCCATGCTGGCTGAGGCCAATCAATGGGCCAAGGTTATTCCTAACGATAAGGAATCTTCTGTCGCCCATCTAACACCTGCCGCAGTAACCGGCGACTTAGATGTGCCTGTCGGGCGCTTGCGTAAGATGAATATGGGCGATCAGTATCTGTCTGCATTTACCGTAGGTGATCAGTTGCTGTGGGGCGCTGCTGAACCCTTGCGTCGTATGCTGAGAATTCTTATCGACTAATTTCATATGAGTTTTGTATAAGCCGCCAAGGGCTTTTGATCAATCGCTAAGGGCTTTTTACTGAGGAAATTCAGTGATAAGCCCTTTTTTATGGGTTTTCGGGGTTATTCGCAAAAATAATGTTACTTTGACTAGAATATTTCTCTGCAATCTCTAGAATTTAACCAAAGGCTAATCGAAAGGAATTCAGGGCTGCAGATTCTGAGCTTACTAATCGTGCTTAACGGGCAGAAAACTATGATAACCAAGCAATGGTCGATCAAACTGGCAATAGCATCAGGGCTGGCGACGCTGTTATATGCAACCTCAGCAATTGCAGTCGGGCTTGGGGATATTGCGCTTAAGTCGGCGCTCAATGAACCTTTGGATGCAGAGATAGCGCTGACTAATATAGAGAGCATTGACGAAGATTTGCTCTCGGTTCAACTGGCACCTGCAGCAGCTTTTGCTCAGGCAGGCGTTACCCGCGATTATTATCTTACCCAGTTAACGCTTTCTATCGACACCAATGCGGCGGATGAAACGGTTGTCAAAGTAACCAGCGAAGGGCCAATTCTTGAGCCCTATCTGGATTTTCTGGTGCAGTTGGAATGGCCCGCCGGGCGACTAGTGCGAGAATATACACTGCTGCTAGATTTACCTATTTATAGCGGCGAAGAAACGCTCGCGGAATCAACGGACGTTGCCGCGGTATCGTCTAACACAACCATCAGGGTGGCTAAGCAAAAGCTGGCAGACGGTGCCCATCGAGTGGTAATAGGCGACACCTTGTGGAATGTTTCCAAGCGCCTGCGACCTCGCGGCTCAACTATCTTACAAACCATGGATGCCCTGTACAGCCAAAACCCCAGCGCTTTCGTCGATGGTGATGCAAATAAAATGAAGGAAGGGGCGGTTCTTCGTTTGCCTTCCTATAATGAAATTAAAGAAGAAGCAGGCGATATAGTCGCGGCGCAAATCGGTCTGACTGAGGAGCGGCCGACACTGGCACCTGAGCTTGCGAATGATGGGTTTGATGATAGCGCTCTAGATAACGATATTTTTGCAAATAGCGTTGAGGATGGCGTCAGTGCCGGGCGCTTAGAACTTGCCTCTGCCCTAGATGAGTCTGCAAATTCTGCTGAGGCCCGTGGCACTGCCAATGAAGAAGCTGACTCGACGGATGCGGCTGCCAGCGGCGGTGATGATGTTGAGCAGCTGGCCACTGACCTTGCCATTGCTCAAGAGGAGCAAAATAGAGCAGAGCTAGAAAACATTGAGCTGCGCGAGCGTATGGCCTTATTGGAAGCGCAGATCGACCTGATGAGCGATTTGGCCGCAGTGACTGAAACCCAAGCCGCGGTCGCGGGTGATACTGAATCTGAGGTGGCAACAGCTGCTCCAGTTCCAGCTAAGACGGCCAAGCCAAATAAGCCAGCGAGTTTAGCTGAGCAGTTAGAGAATCAGCCTCGGTATATTTGGGCATTAGTTGCACTGATTGTCCTATTGCTGGTGCTGTTATTGCGCCGCTCAAAAACCAATAAAGAGCCTGACCTTGATCAACCGCTTGGCGAGGAAACGCTGGCTAGGGACAGTGAGCAGGGCTATCAGGACTATGATAAAGAGCCTGCAGTTAACACTGGCGCTAATTTATTGGTCGACGATCTCGATGGTTTGGAACTAAATCCGGAAGATAATCTATTTGATGAGACCGACACAGAGATCTTCCCTGAAGCAGATGGAGAAGTCAGTTCTGAGCTTTTTGATTCTATGGTTGAGGCTGTTGCCGAAGCTGAGGTGTATTTATCGCTGGGTAATTTAGAGCAGGCGGTGGAGGTTCTCGAAGAAGCCCGTGCCGCTGATGCTGCAGATACTGCATCGCGTCTAAAGCTGATGGAAATATTCTTTAGAGAAGATCGCAGAGACGAGCTAAAAGGTATCTATGCCGAGATTGAGCAGACTGGCGATGAAATGGCCACAGCGATGGCCTCGGTTATTCTCGGCCCTGAACAGGAAGTGGTTGCCAATATTGTTGAAGGTATTCCTCAGCCTGATGAACAGCGGCAAGAGTTAGAGGACCCCGCGGAGCTTGAAGAACCGCTGAAAAGTGAACCACCTCTAGAGGTTGACGAGACTTTAGCAACTGAAGAGCCTGCAGAAACAGAAGTGTCCCAGGAAGCTCAGCCTGCCGAGCCGGAAGTCGTTGCAGAAGTTGATATTTCGGATCTGCTGGAAGATGTATTGGAGTCGGGTGGCGACATTGAAACCGACGCCTTAGATGAGTCAGTGCTGGCCGGTGATTTCGATGCTAACTTTATGGATGGCGGTATATTCTCAGATGAGATGAGTTCTGAAGCAGAGGTAGATGCCGGTATTCAGCTGCCAGGTGCGGCAGAGCTTCAACAGACTGTTAGTGAAAGTGTCTCGACTGATCTCGATAACTTTGAAGACTACGGTAGCGCAGAAGATATCAATGCGGCTGATGTGAAGCTGGATTTGGCCAACGCCTATATTGAAATGGGTGACCCGGAAGGTGCGCGGGAAATTCTTGAGGAGATTATTGGTGAATCTGATGCACAGGGTCAGGCCAAGGCCCGGGCAGTATTAGAGAGTCTATAGACGTGTCTAAATGGGTTTATACCCCTAACTGCAAGATTCCCGAAGACCAGAGTCTTCCCGATGGAATCAAACGCTACGCTGCCGTTGTTCAATACGACGGCAGTGCTTTTTGTGGCTTTCAAAAACAAAAGCACAGCCCATCGGTTCAGGCCGAGTTAGAGCGAGCTCTGAGCTATGTTGCCAATAGCCCGTTAGTACTCAGCTGTGCTGGGCGCACCGACAGTGCTGTGCATGCCAGCCATCAGGTGGTGCACTTTGATAGCGAAGCAGATCGAACCGGCCGCAACTGGATAAAGGGTGCTAATAGTCAGCTGCCAGACAGTATTTCATTGGTGTGGGCCGACCAAGTTGCGGCTGTCTTCCATGCCCGTTTTAGTGCCACGGCGCGCACCTATCGCTATGTGATAGCTGCCAGTGAAGCACGTCCGGGCATTTTCTCTCAGGCTGTGACCTGGGTTAAATACCCTTTAAATGCCGCAGCCATGCAGCTAGCCTGTACGCATTTATTGGGTGAGCAGGATTTCTCTGCTTTCCGTGGTGCTGGCTGCCAGTCACTATCGCCATTTCGCAATGTTACCAGTGCTAATATTTACCAGCATGGGCAGTTGCTGGTGTTTGAGGTGACTGCCAATGCCTTTGTCTTGCATATGGTGCGCAATATGATTGGGTCATTGATGGAAGTTGGTTTTGGTCGTCAAGAGCCAGGCTGGATAAAAAAATTACTCGCGGAGGGCGATCGCTGTAAAAGTGCAGCAACAGCAGCGCCCAATGGTTTATATCTTGTCGATGTGCGTTATCCAGATAAACTGGGTATTCCAAATTTGCCCCGTGGCCCTCTATTTTTGCCAGACCAACTTTCTCATAATAGTTAGAGTAGACTTGTCAGTATGTCAGTACGTGTAAAAATTTGTGGTATTACCTCACCAGAGCAGGCGCTTATGGCGCAAGATGCTGGCGCCGATCTATTGGGTCTGGTGATCTACCCCAAAAGTTCAAGATATGTCGATGTACAGCGCGCCGTGCAAATTCGTCAGGTTATTGGCCCCAAGACCCAGTGCGTGGTGTTGTTGGTCAATGCGGACGAAGCGTTGGTGCATGAGGTTATTAAGCAGGTAAAACCGGATCTGCTGCAGTTTCATGGCGATGAAAGCCCCGTATTTTGTCAACAGTTTAACTTTCCCTATATTCGTGCCATTCGCATGCGCGAGGGTCTGGATATTGATGCGGAGGTAAGCGCGTACCATGCCGAGGGCGGCTTCTTATTCGATGCCTGGAGTGAAGGTCAATACGGTGGTACAGGGCATCAATTTGACTGGAGTCGACTGCCCACATCAACAGATTATCCGCTTATCTTGGCCGGAGGTTTAAACCCTGACAATGTTGCCGAGGCGGTGCGTTTGGTGAGGCCTGATATGGTCGATGTCAGTGGTGGTGTCGAGTCATCTCCTGGTATCAAAGACCGAGCTAAGGTGGCGGCTTTTGTTCGGCATGCGAAAGAAGCGACTGTGGTTAATAAATAAATTGCGCAGGCCTTATCCATCATGAAATTGTCATGTTAGAATGCCCGTCTTCGGTACTATAGCGTTTTCGAGTACCAACTGTAGCCATTGGTTAGCTTAAGGGAAATAGATGAACTGGCTGAACAAAATTAGACCCAAAGGGCCCTCAAGCAGTGCAGAGCGCTCAAATTCCGTGCCCGAAGGGCTATGGAAAAAATGCCCCAAATGTGCCTCTCCTCTCTACCGCCCCGAATTAGAGCGCAATCTCGATGTGTGCCCAAAATGTGAGCACCATATGCGTATCGGTGCCCGCCGTCGTCTGGATGTATTCCTCGATGAGCAGGGTCGCACAGAAGTGGCAGAAGATGTAGAAGCCATTGATCGGCTCAAATTTCGCGATATTAAAAAGTACAAAGATCGTCTCACCGAAGCACAGAAAAAAACCGGTGAGAAAGATGCTCTGATTGCCATGAGCGGCAGTGTTAAGGGGCTCCCTGTAGTGGCAGTCGCCTTTGAGTTTGCCTTTCACGGCGGCTCTATGGGCTATGCGGTCGGCGAGAAATTTACCCGTGCTGCGAACTTGGCGCTGGCTGAAAAGCGCCCGTTTATCTGCTTCTCAGCTACCGGCGGAGCGCGTATGCAAGAAGCCCTAATCTCATTGATGCAAATGGCCAAAACCAGTGCCGTACTAGAGCGCTTAAGTGCTGCTGGCGTGCCTTACATTTCGGTCATGACCGATCCCGTTTACGGCGGTGTCTCCGCCAGTCTGGCGATGCTGGGTGATTTAAATATTGCAGAACCTGGCGCCCGAGCAGGTTTCGCGGGTCCCAATATTATTGAACAGACCATCCGTCAAAAGCTGCCTAAAGGTTTCCAGCGCAGTGAGTTTTTGCTGGAGAAAGGTCATATCGATATGATTATTTCTCGCCACCAGATGCGCGATCGACTCGGTAGCATCCTATCTAAGCCTGTCTCTTATACACATCTCCGAGCC
>CAJXVK010000090.1 GCA_913060735.1 uncultured Cellvibrionales bacterium | reverse complement strand
AAGTAACTCTTCCATCATCGAGCGCACGCCGCGGCCATGGGTCGCAGTCGTAGGAAACATGCCAGAAAAACCCAGCTGATAGAAATCTGCTAAAGCAGCAGCGGGATCAAGCCCATCAATCTTATTGGCTACTAGGTAGACCTTGCGGTTCTTCTGCCGCAGCTTTTCAGCAATCATATAGTCAGCAGGAAGCAACCCAGATCGGCAATCAACAATAAACAGTACGACATCCGCTTCATCCATGGCCAGCAGCGACTGCTCTGCCATACCCACATCAATACCCTCTTCCTCTCCACTGATACCGCCGGTGTCGATGACCATAAATCGACGATCATACATCTCACCATCACCGTACTTGCGATCGCGGGTTAAGCCAGAATAGTTAGCCACCAGCGCGTCTCGACTCTTGGTGAGTCGATTAAACAGCGTAGATTTACCAACATTGGGGCGCCCCACAAGGGCGATAACAGGAATCATAGGAACAAAAAAATGCCGCAGGTTTTAAAAGCGGCATTCTACGTTAGTTTGACTGAGTTAACACTAGGGATTGTTAGGCTTATATGCATAGCTAAACAATCTTTTAGACGCTCAAATGGCCTTGCGGCCATTTGATTATTTAAGTCTATAGGCTGTTACTGAACCATCATTAGCTTGCACGATTAAGCTTTCACCAACAGTCAACATAGGCGCGCTGACACCACTACCATCAACTTTAACGCGGCCCACAAAATGACCATCGACCGGATCCAGTAGATGCAAATAGCCTTCGGCATCAGCCACCGCAATGGTGCCTGCCAGTCTCGCTGGGCCCGTTAGCCGGCGTAAAAACAACTGCTCATTGGTCCATACTGGCTGGCCACTGCCCGCTTTAAATGCGCGTACAGCATCTTCATCTTCGGTGACATACACCTGCTCCTGACTATAGGCTGGGGCATGGTGTGATGAGCTATCTTGGAACCACAGACTTCTGCCAGTGCCGCGAGACAGCGCGCCAAGACGGCCCTGATAGGTAACAGCGTAGATAACATCGCCAACCAGTAGGGGTTCGCCATCTATATCGACCATTCGCTCTAGCTCAGTTCGGCCCTTAGGCAATGCCAAACGAGACTCCCAGATCAATGAGCCATTGTCTGGATTAAAGGCAACTAGCTTGCCGGTATCAAAACCAGATAACACCATATTACCGGTGACTACAGATTCACTGGTACCGCGTACACTTAAAATTGGCGCATCGCCATCGTGCTGCCATATCTCTTCGCCAGTTTTTGCATCCAGCGCAAATAGTCTGTCATCGATGGTCTGTACTGCAACAATTTCGCCATTGGACTTAGGGCTTGATACAACTTCGGAGCTTACTTGGCTGGTCCAGAGTGCTGAGCCGTCATTGGCATCTAGGGCATATACCTCACCTTCAATGGTACCGACCATAACCATGCCAGCGCCATAACCAACACCGCCAGATACAGAGACATCCAGATTGACTTGCCAAGCTTTTTTACCATTGCTGATATTTAATGCCGTGACTGTTCCTTTATGATCTCCGGTAAAAATGCTATCCCCATTAACCGTTGGGCGCAGGCTTTTGCGATAGTCTTGGTTAGCGGATCCAATGCTGGTAGACCATTGACGCTTTATTGCGACTTCTTGCTTAAACTTGACCAACTCTGCCGGAGTAATGGCAGCATCGTCATCATCGCCACCAAACCAGCTACAGCCGGTAATAAGCAGCGAGGATAAAAGCGCTGTGACAAGTGACGAATGTTTCATTCTGCCGCTCCTTCACTGCCTTCAGCCGTCTCGACTGTCACCACCTCAGGCGGAAGTACCTGACTGATTTTAAGCTGCAGTATATTTGTGATCATCGGATCCTGAGATTCATTAGATGCTATTGCTGATTCATAGGCAGTAAAGGCAGCTCCACTATTGCCTTGGAGTAAATAAAAGTCGCCTTTGGCTTCTTCATAAGAGGATTTCATCTCTTCGGCATCAATGCCCTGAACCATTTGCAGTGCGCTATCGACATTGCCACGCGCCGCTTCTACACGTGCCAAGCGCAGGCGGGCTAAACGCTCGGTCGCAGGTGCTGGGTCATTATCAAGAGCCCATTGGAGTTCGCTGGCGGCTGTATCCAAGTCATTGTTATCAACGGCCAGCTTGGCTTTTAGCATAGCGGCAAACTGTGCATAGGCAGAGTTGCTGTGGTTATCTTTCAACTGGTCAGCCACTGTATTGACCTGAGTCTGCTGATCGGCACTGAGCAGTTCTCCCGGTGCATTCTCAGATACCACTTCGATCATTTCTAAGTAGGCATTAGATGCTTGGTCTGTTTGCAGCTGCTGCTCCTGCTCCCAGTACTGCCAGCCAAAGTAACCGCCAACAACCAGAACCGCGGCAAGAATAGTTTGCATGCCGTTTGCTGCCCACCAACGTTTTACAGCTTCAATTTGTTCTTCTTCAGAAAGATGGTCTGCCACAGGTGTTCCTCAATCAGTAAAATAGTTGGTTAATACGTTGGCCAATTCTGTCTGGGCAACGCTTTGCTGGGATTTTTCTTCGCGGAGAAATTTTACCCCTGCTGTTGCGGAGGCTACTTCGTCTTCACCCAGTATCAGGGCGACTGCGGCTCCACTCTTATCTGCTTTCTTTATTTGCGATTTAAAACTGCCGCCACCGCAATGGCTTTCGATACGAATATTGGGGCACTGGCTGCGCAAATCTTCCGCTAAAACCAAGGCCTCTAGCTCAACATTTCCGACTACCACAATATACAGGTCGACAGTCTGGCCGATACTATCGGGGACTACGCCCAACTCGTCAAGCAGCAGCACCAGTCTTTCTACACCCATGGCAAAACCCACGCCTGGGCAAGGTTTACCGCCGAGCTGTTCCACGAGACCATCGTAGCGGCCGCCGGCACAGACTGTACCCTGCGCACCCAGATTGGTGGTCACCCACTCGAAGACGGTTTTGGAATAGTAGTCGAGGCCACGCACTAGGCGCGGATTGATTTCATAATTGATATTGGCGGCATCTAGTACCGCGCATAGCTGCTCAAAATGATCGCGAGATTCCTGATCAATAAAGTCAGCCAGTTTCGGAGCATCATTTAACAGTTCCTGAGTGTCCTGATTTTTGCTATCCAAAATTCGCATGGGATTGGTCTGCAAACGGCGCTGACTGTCTTCATCGAGCTGCTCTTGGCGCGCCATCAGATAGTCGACCAGTGCTGCGCGATAGGTCTTGCGATCAGCTGAGGTACCTAGGCTATTAATCTGCAGGCTGACGGCATGATCAATTTTTAAGGTCTTCCACAGACGCGCGGTGATCAGCAATAATTCGGCATCTATATCAGGGCCATTTAGACCAAAGGCCTCGACACCAATCTGATGAAACTGGCGCAAGCGACCTTTCTGCGGGCGCTCATGGCGAAACATGGGTCCGGCATACCAAAGACGCTGAGTCTGGTTGTGCAATAAACCATTTTGAGTACAGGCGCGAACGCAGCCTGCTGTACCCTCGGGGCGCAGGCTTAGGCTGTCGCCATTGCGATCGTCGAAGCTGTACATCTCTTTTTCGACTATATCGGTCACTTCGCCAACCGCGCGTTTAAACAGTTCGGTCTGTTCGAGTATTGGAAAACGAATTTCGCGATAGCTATAACGGCCCAGCACCTCGGCAACAGTTCGCTCAAGATACTGCCACGTCGTTGACTGCTCTGGGAGCAGATCGTTCATACCGCGGATGGATTGAAGTTTCATAACGCTGTTAATACTCTATTATGCTTTTGCAATTAAGTTGGCTGCATCTTTGGCCAGCTGTATTTCTTTGGCAGCGGCTTTGGCACGAATTTGTGACTCTAATTCGTCCACTAAGTTGTCGTTACTCAGCTTATGATCGGGCACACCGTCGACATACACCAGATTAGCGGGCGAGCCTCCGGTTAAACCAAAATCAGACTCTTTGGCTTCGCCCGGGCCATTAACAATGCAGCCAATAATGGATACGTCCATGGGCACGGTAATATCTTCCAGGCGGTTTTCTAGTTCATTGACGGTTTTGATGACATCAAAGTTCTGTCGTGAACAGCTGGGACAGGCGATAAAGTTAATACCTTTACTGCGTAGTCTTAAACTGCGCAGCATATCCCAGGCAACCTTGGCCTCTTCGGCAGGGTCTGCGGCCAATGAGATACGCACTGTGTCGCCAATGCCGTCTAATAGTAGCGCCCCCAGTCCAATAGCAGATTTAACCGTACCCGAACGCAGACCACCGGCTTCGGTAATGCCAAGATGCAGCGGCTGCTCAATACGAGTAGCCAGATCGCGGTAGGCGGCGACTGCCATAAAAACATCTGAGGCTTTTACACTGACTTTAAAATCTTGAAAATCATATTTGTCGAGTAGGTCGACATTGCGCATCGCTGATTCAACCATGGCCTCGGCCGTGGGTTCACTGTATTTGCGCAGTAAATCTTTGCCCAGCGAGCCGGCATTAACACCGATACGGATGGGGATATTGAGATCACGCGCTTTGGCTATCACTTCGCGAAGCCGATCTTCTCGGGTGATATTCCCGGGATTAATGCGCAGGCAGTCAACGCCTAAATCGGCTACTCGCAGCGCGATATGGTGATCAAAATGAATATCGGCCACCAGCGGCACATCCACCAGTTTACGGATTTGGCCGAAGGCCTCGGCTTCTTCAAGAGAGGGTACGGAGACGCGCACTATATCGGCGCCCGCCAACTGAATTCGTTTGATCTGTTCAACGGTAGCCGCCACATCGGCAGTACTGGTGTTGGTCATGCTCTGCACAGAAATAGGTGCATCTCCACCGACGGGGATATTGCCGACCATAATCTGTCGCGACTTACGTCTTACTATTGGCGTTTCGCTAAACATTTAATCACTTACCGCTTTAACCATTTTTGGTACTCTAAATTTTCTTTGGAGTACGGAAATAAATTCTTTAATTGTAAGCCTCGGCTAGAGGCTGCATCTTTATTACCAAAACGCTCTTCTAGTCGCACCGCTAACCATAAGCTTCTGGCGGTGGACTGCGCTAAAAAAGCATATTGGTCCAGTGCGCGCTTGGCTTCGGGATAACTCTGCTGCGCAAAGTATATTTCTGCAGCATCCAAATAAGGCGCTGCAAAGCGCGGCATTAACTGCGTTGCTTTTTCAAATGAGCCCAACGCTTGCCGCTGTTGTTCCAGCCTGTGCTGACACAGTCCCAGTATGTAAAAAGCCTGTGGGCGCCGCTCATAACTTAAATCATCACTGGCCACTTTCATCTGTTTGCGGGCATCTGCAAAACGACCCTGATTAAACAAAAATGCCCCAAAATTGTAACGCGCCATACTGTCGCTTTTATTGCTGGCGAGCGCTTTGCGGAAATGGATTTCCGCTAATTCTGTCTCCTGCTCCATCTGGTAGAGCAATGCGTAGCCATTGTGCAATTGTGACATCTGAGCTCTGGTCGACCTGGAGTCAAACCTTGCTGCCTTCTCTAAATGCACTCTGGCCAAATCACGATTTTTTGTGCCTATATACTGCATGGCCAGCTTAATATGCTGTTGGTACGCTGCCTCTGGGTCTGGTGCCTGTCTGGGTTTTGATATTGTCGAAAAACATCCAGATACCAGTGCTGCCGAGGTCAATATTACTGCTAGTAACATTCTGTTTAGAGTTTTTGTGGCCATTCCATGTCCCTCTCTAACTATTTGGCTATTCCCTGTCCATTGATCAGTCGATAATTCTTACCGGCTGTACCTCTTCTAAGCGTTTTTTGTAGCGCTCCTGACGGCGAGTTTTATCGTTAACTTCGCCGGCCAACTGGCCACAGGCAGCAGCGATGTCGTCGCCGCGCGTGGTGCGCACCGTAACAGTGTAACCCTCCCCTGCCAGAATGTCCCTAAACCGATTTAGCGCTGTATTAGTGACTCTTTTGTACTCTGATCCGGGAAACGGGTTAAACGGGATCAGGTTTATTTTGCAGGGTAAATCTTTTAATAACGCTGCCAGTTCGCGCGCATGCACGGTACGATCATTGACCTGATCCATCAAGGTATATTCGACAGTGGCTTTGCGCCGATTATCCGGCATCTTGTCAATATAATTAGCTGCGCTCTGAATAAATTGTTCGAGGTTATATTTGCGGTTGATGGGCACTAGCTCATTGCGCAGTTTATCGTTTGGCGCATGCAATGAGATGGCCAGTGACACATCGCTGACTTCGGCTAGCTTATCTAGGGCGGGCACTACTCCAGCGGTGCTCAATGTCACGCGGCGCTTTGACAGGCCATAGGCATTGTCTTCGAGCATGATATTCATTGCGTCGACCACATTATCAAAGTTCATCAGCGGCTCGCCCATGCCCATCATCACCACATTGGTGACTCGGCGCGGTGCCTTGTGCTCAAACTGTTTAAAGGAGTCTGCGGCTATCCACAGCTGGCCAATAATTTCAGCGGCGGTGAGATCACGATTAAAGCCCTGCTTGCCGGTGGCGCAGAAACTGCAGTCCAGCGCACAGCCGATTTGCGAGGAGACACAGAGAGTGCCGCGCTCACGCTCGGGGATATACACCATCTCAATACAGCTGCCACCGTCGACTTTAATCAGCCATTTTCTGGTGCCATCGACTGAATCCTGGCAGCTCACAACTTCTGGGAGCTTGATCTCGGCGATGCTTTTAAGTCTTTCGCGCAGATCTTTGGAGATATTGGTCATCTGGTCGAGATCACATTCGCCCATCTGATGAATCCACTTGATGATCTGAGTCGCACGGAAGCGTTTTTCGCCGATTTCTTCGAAAAAGTCACCGAGTTTGGACGCAGAAAACCCCAGCAAGTTAGTTTTAGCTTGCTGGGGTTCGACGTCTATTGCTGTTACTTCAACTTCTTTTGGCATAGGTTCCTAGGACAATATTGCCCTAATATCTCTGTTTAACGAGCGCAAATCTCGTTATCTGCAAAAAAGTATGCAACTTCACGGGCTGCAGATTCAGCTGAGTCAGAGCCGTGTGCGGCGTTGGCATCAATTGATTCTGCAAAGTCTGCACGAATAGTACCAGCTGCAGCTTCTTTAGGGTTAGTCGCACCCATCAGGTCGCGGTTGGTCATAATGGCATTTTCGCCTTCAAGTACCTGCACTGATACTGGGCCTGAGGTCATAAATGCAACCAGGTCTTTAAAGAAAGGACGTTCGCTGTGCTCAGCGTAAAAACCTTCCGCCTGTTCTTGGCTCAGCTGCTGCATTTTGCAGGCTACAATTTTTAGGCCTGCAGATTCAAAGCGGCTTAGAATTTGACCAACAACGTTTTTTGCAACGGCATCGGGCTTGATAATAGATAGAGTGCGTTCAGTCGCCATGAAGAGTTCTCCAAAATGGGGATTAGACTAGTTAATAGTAGGGTTAAAAAAATAGCCCTCGCGGGCATTGGCGCGGATTTTACCTGCACAAGAAGGCGGTAACAATGCTTTTATTGTCTAGGCTACTAAGAGCTGCTGAAATTTATCCGGACAGACTGGCATACTAAAATGGGCGCCCTGATATTTGTCGCAACCTGGGGTCCAGATACCATTATCGAGCCTATTGCACCGGCATTCGCATGATGTACGAATTAGCCAGATATCGACATCGACAATCATGCTGGTGGCAACAAGGAAACGTCCAAAAGGCACCGAATCCAGTACTTTTTTATAAAGGTGGTTTTTTCGCGCATCCACTGCCGACTAAAACCGTTTTACCTCTTAAGAGATTGGGCTAGTCCTGCTCTTCTATCCAAGCCATCTGAATGGCCTCTAGAATCTTCTCGCCACAGCGATCTGGATCGTCAGAGAAATCCTCGATTTCAAGGACCCATTTGCGCAGGTCTACAAAGTTAACGTACTGCGGATCTACATCCGGATGGTTGTCCGTCAGTTCTATCGCTATTTCGTTGATATCAGTCCACTTAATCACTGTCCATTACTCCAATCGCTGCCCTCTCGTTTGGGCAGGTATTTAATGACGTTCGGACACCATATTAATGGTGTATTTGGGTATCTCGACGACTAGGTCCTGCTCCTCCATGATCACCTGACAGCTTAGACGCGAATCTGGGTCTACACCCCAGGCTTTGTCGAGAAAATCTTCTTCCAGCTCATCGGCTTCGGGCAGTTCGGCAAAGCCTTCACGAATATGCACATGACAGGTAGTGCAGGCACAGGACATTTCGCAGGCATGCTCAATATCTAAGCCATTGCGCAAGGCGGCATCACAGATGCTTTCGCCTTTTTTGGCTTCAACCACGGCGCCCTCAGGGCAAATCTCGTGATGGGGTAAAAATACTATTTTGGGCATGCTTCTATCCTTTATCAATTTCATCCAGTGTCTGGCCTGCCAATGCACTTTTAATGCTGGCGTCCATACG
>CAJXVK010000089.1 GCA_913060735.1 uncultured Cellvibrionales bacterium | reverse complement strand
GCAGCGTCAGATGTGTATAAGAGACAGATCTTGAGGTGCCTGGCGTGACATTATTTATGGCGTTGGATGATATAGAAGATCCAGTCTCTGCCTTCAATATTATGATTGAGGCTATAGACAGTATAGTTGCCAGCTTGCAACTAAATGTAATGGACGAATCGCGCAGCTCAATGACGCGACAAACCATTGATCACTACCGTCAGCGCGCGCGGGATGTGTCATTTCGACGCGACCAGAGTAGCTGAATTACCACGGCGACAATATGGAAAACATTCCAGAGCACGTTCTAAGGGAGTATGAACGTGTCAAAGATGAGTTAAACCAGCATAATCACCGCTACTACGTTTTGGACGACCCCTCGGTTCCCGACAGCGAGTACGATCGTCAAATGCGTCAGCTACAGGCGCTTGAACAAAAGTACCCGACCCTATTGCGTGATGACTCGCCCAGCCAGAGAGTGGGTGGTCAGGCGTTGGATGGTTTTACTCAGGTGCGCCATACAGTGGCTATGCTGTCTCTGGACAACGCCTTTACTGATGCCGAACTCGAAGATTTTGATCGCAGAATCAAAGACCGTCTAAATTATGCTGCACTTAAAAATCCGACGGAAATAGAGTTTGCCTGTGAGCCCAAACTCGATGGCGTTGCAGTCAGTCTACTCTATGAAAATGGACTTTTGGTGCGTGGCGCCACTCGCGGTGATGGCTCTGTGGGTGAAGATATTACTGCCAATGTGCGCACTATTAATAGTATTCCGCTCAAGCTTAACGGCAAAAATATACCCGAGTTATTGGAAGTGCGTGGTGAGATTTATTTGCCGCGTCCCGGCTTTGATGCGTTGAATGCCAAAGCTATTGCAGCAGGTGAGAAACCCTTTGTTAATCCTCGCAATGCCGCGGCGGGAAGCCTGCGTCAGCTGGACTCTAAGATAACTGCCAGCCGACCATTAGAGATGTGTGCATACTCAGTGGGCCAGTTTGAGGCTGAGGTTACACCAGACAGCCATACTCATATGCTCGAAGCGCTGGGCCACTGGGGTTTTAAAATTAATGAGCATGTACAGGCTGTGATTGGTATCGCCGCCTGTGAAGACTATTATCGCACCATGGCCGAGCGCCGTGACCAACTGACCTACGATATCGATGGCATTGTCTATAAAGTCAATAATTTGGCCCTGCAGCAGCGTTTGGGTTTTGTGGCCAAGGCACCGCGCTGGGCGATAGCGCGCAAGTTTCCGGCACAGGAAGAAATGACCCAGCTGCTGGATGTAGAATTTCAGGTCGGCCGCACCGGAGCGATTACCCCCGTAGCGCGACTGGAGCCAGTGTTTGTTGGCGGCGTGACCGTTAGTAATGCCACATTACATAATGGCGACGAGATTAAACGTCTGGGTATCTGTATTGGTGATACAGTCATTATTCGTCGTGCTGGTGATGTGATTCCGCAGATTGCCCAAGTGATATTAGAAAAACGGCCAGCTGAAGCTCAGGCCATAGTCTTTCCCGAGCGTTGCCCAGTCTGTCAGTCTTCGGTCAAACGCGCCGGCGGTGAAGCCGTTGCGCGCTGCACCGGCGGACTATTTTGTGGTGCACAGATTAAAGAGGCGATAAAACATTTTGCCTCACGCAAAGCCATGGATATAGATGGTCTCGGTGACAAGCTAGTGGAGCTTTTAGTTGATGCGGGTTCGATTTATTCGGTTGCCGATCTCTATGAATTAAAGGTTGAGCAGTTAACCGGTCTTGAACGAATGGCAGATAAATCTGCCAGTAACTTAACCGCGGCCATTGACGCCAGCAGAGAAACCACGCTGGCCAAGTTTTTGTATTCACTGGGCATTCGTGAAGTGGGAGAGGCTACCGCGCAAACGCTGGCGAATAATTTTGGCTCACTGGAGGCCGTTATTGCAGCCGATGGAGAACAGCTGCTAGAGGTCGATGATATTGGTCCTGTAGTGGCCAAACACATTGTTAATTTTTTCCACAATCCGGATAATCTATCTATTATTCAGGCGCTGCGCGAGGCAGGTGTGCGCTGGGCCGATATAGATCAGAACGCCCAGGCGTCTCAACCATTAAAGGGTCAGACTTGGGTGCTTACGGGTGGAATGGAAATCATGAGCCGCGCCGAAGCTAAAGATCGGCTTCAGGCATTAGGTGCCAAAGTTGCGGGTAGTGTGTCGGCCAAGACCTCACAGGTAGTGGCCGGGCCGGGTGCCGGCTCCAAACTGACCAGGGCTCAGTCTTTAGATATTCCAGTGCTGGATGAAGCTGGATTTATGGCGTTTTTAGAAACCTTAGGATAACAGGAAATCGAATATGGATATTCAATCTGAGCGGGTGGTCTATGGTTGTATCAAAGATGTCGCACTGGGATATATTGGCAAGGACAGGCGGAGTAATCGCGAAGCCATGCTCGAATCACCCTTGGCTGAATCCTAGACGCTGGTCAACCGAGAGATGTTTGCGCCGCCAGCAGGTGTCACATTTATTTGTATTTAAAACTGGTATTGCCGCCCATATGCCCAATCAGTCGGATATTAATATCCGCTGTGAGTGGCTAAAAAAATTCGGTTAAATAAAAAATAATAGAAAGGTTAAGAGATGGCCAACTTAAAAAAAGAAATTAAACAGCGATCGACATGGATAGCCTCCATGCTCGCCTGTTTTGCATTTCTGCTGATGGCCGTCAAAGTCTACGACGTTCCAGTTTCCACCATGACCGCCAATTTAATGTTTATGCTGGGCGGTTTAATACTGATTATTGGTGCAGCAGCAATGCTGGGCTGGATCATTGCCTATCTGCGTAAGCGATTGCGCTAGGTGTCATTACAGCGTTTTTCATTTGGTTATTTCCTAGCCACCATAGGAGCCAGTAATCTGGCGATGGGATTGCAAAAGGTGCTGTATCCCTGGTTGGTTGTCGGTGTTCTGATGGAATCCCCCAGTCGTTTGGGTCTGGCCCAGATGGCGGTGTTATTACCCAATCTAATTTTTCTACTGCCCGGCGGTGTAGCATCAGACCGCCGCCATCGCGGTACTTGGCTGTCCTTTCTGTATCTGCTTTATCTATTGCCTCTAGGTATTATTCTGGCATCAGTAATGACTGGTGATCTGACCTTTAGCTTGCTGCTGCTGTTTGGAGTGGCATTCGGCACCATTTCGGCGTTCGTGCAACCTGCTCGTGAAAGCCTGCTCGGCTATGCGGCGCCAGAGATTATGCATCAGACCGTGGCCAAGGTCATGATGACCCAGTTTATCGCTCAGGGCGTTGGCTTTTGGATTGCTGGGCAGCTCGATATTGTTAGTCTTCCCCAGTTATTAGGTTTTCAGATACTGATATTTATCATCAGTTCGGTGCTTATAAAGCGCAGTCACCCAGCTCCCTTAATGATCGAAAAGCCCGCTACTGAAACAAAAACGGTCAAACATAGTTGGCAGGAGCTGCGTGAAGGTCTGCAAATATTTCGCGATGATAAAGGTCTGCTGCATCTGTTGATGATTGTTTTTGCTACAGGTTTTTTGGCCTTTGGTGTTTATCTGGTGGGCATGCCGTTAATCGCTCGTGAGCTATACAACGGTGGGGCAGGGTTCTATGCTACCCTGCAGATTGTGTTTTCGGTGGGTATCGTTAGCGCAAACTTCGGTGTAATGAAACGCAGTAAAATGTTTAATCGCCCTGGTAGACTAATGGTTATCAGTTTTTTAATGCGCGGTAGTCTGGTAGGTATTGTTGCCACAGTGCCGAGCATGTGGGTGCTAATCTTGGTGGTCTATGTGTGGGGATTCTTCTCTGGTCTATCAATGACATTGGGGCGCACCATATTACATAATCAGGTGCCGCACCTGGTGCGCTCTAGGGCAGCATCTGTCTATCAACTATGCCTGTTTGGCGGTGCGCCACTGGGCGCCTGGGTGTGTGGCATTGCGGTTGAGAGCCTCGGTTTGAGCGCTGCCTTTATGGCGGTGGCTGCTAGCTCCTTCACGGTGGCGTTACTAACAGCACTCTTCTCGCCGCTGTGGCATGTCCGCGGTGATACTGCCAAGGCTTAGTATGCTCGCCTATGACTAGAGTCTAAAGGCAATTAACGCCGCCGTCACTGCTACATTTAAAGACTCAACACCATTGGCCATGGGAATTCCAATGCGATGGTCACTAAGCGCAGCGATCTCTTGGCTAACCCCTTCAGTTTCGTTACCCAAGACGAAAATAACTGGCGCTGTGGGCACAAAGTCGGCGATAGCCGTGGACTTATGAGAAGACAGCGTACATATCTCATAGCCCTGCTGTTTAAAGTCTTTAAGTGCGCCGAGCAATGAGTCACAGCGTAATATATTACCTTTAAATAGCGTTCCGGCACTGGCTTTGATTACCAGTGGCGAGATATCGGCAGTGCCCTTGCTTGGCAGTAATAAGCCATAGGCAGGGCTGGCGGTAACGCTGCGGATAATCATGCCCAAATTTTGAGGGTTGGTCACCCCATCTAGCGCGATAAGAGTTTCAGACAGGTTGGCTTGTAGTGCCTGTTTATAGGGTAAGTAGCCAGGGCAGTGGATATCACAGGCAGCCCCTTGATCCTGTTTGCTGTTACGTGAAATCCTTGATAGCTGAGCGCGACTGTGGAAACAGACTTCAATATTACGTTTGGCCGCGAGCTGTTTGATTTCATCAATAATACCGCCGCCGCGATTGGAGTCAGCCAGATGAACTCGGAATATTTTTAGGCTCTGATCCTGAAGTATCTCCACCACAGGTTTACGTCCGTAAACTGTTATCAGCTGATCAAAAAATGATTTTCGCTGAAGATATTCAGCGCTGTCAGTCCGTGGTAGTGCCTTAGATTTACTCATATTATCGATTGTCTAAATTTAATAAGGTGGAAATAGAAGCAAGGCTGTCGGCGCTGGCCTGCCCCTGTTGCGCCGAGAGTTCGATCGTTGCATTACCCAACGCGCAGTACACCTTTTGCCACAGCTCTGGCTGACCTTGCAATGCCTGCAGATGCGCCTCAATAGTAGCGCTATCGCCCCGAGCTATAGGGCCGGTCAGGGCGCTTACTGCATCTGTGCTCAGATAGTTGTCGAGGGTCTGGCGAATAAGTGGCTCAAGTGGACTGTGGTTACCGACTGCGCTATCAACACCTGATGCAGCCAACATCTGCTCACCTAGGGCCATTAGACTAACCAAATAATTACAGGTCATTACCGTGGCTGCGTGATATAGCGACTTGTGCTCGCTCGCTATGGCAAAGGGTGCAGCGCCAATATTGGCAAACAATGGTTTTAATACTTCGACTGCTTCAGGCTGACCTTCAATACCACAGGCAGTGCCAGCAAAGTGAGTCAGTGAATTCTGCGGATTGGCAAAACTATGGATTGGATGTACGGATGCCGTAGGGCAGTTGTCTAGCGCTAAACTATCGGCACCTAATGACCCACTGCAATGAAAGACAATATCGCCATTGCGCAGAACACCAGAATTTTTGAGGGCTTTACTGGTCTGTTGAATACTGTTATCTGGTGTAGCAATCAACCAGAGATCGGCAGGCTTGAGATCAGAGTAACCTGTATACGCCTGACCAGAACCAATAAAGTCTACCGCCAGCTGCGCAGAGACCTGATTGCGATTGATAATCTGACCAATTTGGAGGTGCTTGGAAAACAGATGGCACAGTGTCTTGCCTAGGCGACCGGCGCCAATACAGGACAGCGTTAATGTTGAAAATTGACTAGGCATGGGTAAGCCTAGCCGAGTAATGTTTTATATGCACGCACTGTGTTTGCCATACCCATCGCGATAGAGTCGACGGTAAAGGCATGGCCTATAGAGACCTCAAGCAAACTGGGTATGCTGGCGAATTTAGCTAGGTTATCCAGATTGAGATCATGGCCTGCATTGACGCCCATGCCCAGGGAGTTGGCGAGTTCAGCGGCGGCTAAATGCTGCTGAAAAATACCTTCCAGGCTAGCGCTTCCCCAGGCCGCAGCATAGGGTCCGGTGTACAGCTCTATGCGATCAGCACCGACCTTGGCGGCCAACTCAATCTGTGCGAGATCAGGATCCATAAATAAACTGACTCTCATACCCTGCGCTTTGAGGCGGCTAATAATAGGCGCTAGCTGTTTGCCAGAGGTGGTGAGATCAAAGCCATGGTCAGAGGTGAGCTGGTCATCGCCATCGGGAACCAGAGTGCACTGGTCTGGTTGGGTTTCTTCAACTAGCTCAATAAAACCGGGATAGTCGGCGACAGCTGGAGCAAACGGATTACCCTCAACGTTAAACTCGACGCTGCTGATAGGCCTTACAAGTTCAGCAAGCTGACGTACATCGCTAGGACGAATATGGCGTTGGTCGGGACGCGGATGGACAGTGATGCCATCTGCTCCATTATCGATACACAGCTGCGCATGATCGACTATATTGGGATAATTGCCTTCACGAGAGTTTCTGATCAGGGCAATCTTATTTAAGTTAATGCTCAGTGCAGTCATAGAATTCTTACATTATCTGATTGGGACAGGTCTCTCAAACGAGAGCTCCTTTGCTTGAGGCTTCACTTCAGCCAGGGGCGTCCAGGCTTCCGGATTTATCAGCCTGGCGCTGAGAATACGAATCGGCTCAACAGGGACATTTTGATAACCCTTTCTATTGGTCGTCTCCACTCCGGCAATGGCGTCTACCACGTTCATGCCAGATATAACCTTGCCAAACACAGCATATCCAGGCTTGTTGGCCTTAGTGTCCAAAAACTTATTGTACTTATGATTGATAAAAAACTGCGCCTGGGCACTGCCGGGGTCACTCATACGCGCCATAGCCAGAGAGCCGCGTTTGTTTTTGAGGCCATTACTGCCCTCGTTCACAATCATGGGCCGACTGGAGGGGCGACTAGTTAGATCCCAGGTGAAGCCACCAGTTTGAATCATAAAGTTATTGATAACGCGGTGAAAAATAAGACCGTCATAATGGTAGCCATTAACATGCTTAACAAAGTTATCGACGCTGACAGGTGCCGCTTGTGGATACAGCACAACGAGAATGTCGCCTTTCTCTGTTTTAAACAAAACCTGAGGATTGGCTTGCTCTGCCTGAACAAGGGTCGCGGCAACGAGCGCTGCGAAGCCGAGTATCAGGCTGTAAATTGGTTTGCTCACCGAAATACCTCCTTATATAGGGTAGATATAAGTCTTTGGTCACCACAGCTATCTATAGCTATGATTTATTGCCACTCTGAAAAACGTTTTCTACCGCGTAGCTTGGGAATCAGTACCACTAAAATAGCGCCAAGAAATACGGTTAGGCCGCCATAGAGAAAAGACTCATTGCGTCTATCTTTTTGCAGGTCATCAAAGTTAGCCTTCAGTACGTCGTTTTCTCGCTGCAGCATATGGCTTTGTTTTACCAGCTCTTGATTTTGCTTATTTAAAGCAATCGCATCAGACGAAATCTCTTTAATATTGGCCAGTTCGAGGGCGAGGTTTTCTTTGCTGCCAGTGGTGCTGTCTAGTTTTCCGCGCAAAGACTTTGACTGCTGGCGAAGCTCGCTCATTACCTGTTCTAGATCATTATTGCGGCGCTTTAGTTTCTTTATCAATGCCTTGTCTTTGACCACCTGTACTCGTGCAATTTGACTGTCAGAGAGAAACTGCTCTTCCATCCAGCCTTCCAAACCTTTTTCAGTCTTCACCTGCCCCCAGCCATCTTGCAGGTCGAGCAGCATAAGCTTAGTGCCGGTTTTTAAACCGCGATGTACAATTTTGCACCGTCCGCAGGGTGTTTCGCGGAGTGGGACGTAAAATTCATCTGCCACGTATCTTGTCTGTGGCTTCATGGTGATAGGTTTAATAGCAGTAGACTCAGCGGCGCCAGGCTGTGTTTGTTGCACCTCGTTGATAACCTCTGCGGGGTTAATCGCCTGGTCAGTTTGAGACTCTTGAGCCAAGATATTTGACATCAATGGCAGTAGTAAGAGGGTCAGTGCTAATGTTCTGTAATTCATAGTAAGACTTAGATCGTGATTGATGGAGCGATCATACCTTGATCGGACATAAATGATAACTGCTGAGGCTAAGCCATCTGGTGTTACGCCCTTATTTTACGGTGTGATACCAGATTTTAGGGCAGTACCTTCTTAAATGGTTTAACTGTTACCGCTGCATAAACTCCAGCTGCCACATAGGGGTCAGCATCGGCCCAAGACTGTGCATCGACTAAAGACTTAAACTCAGCAACGACCAAGCTACCGGTAAAGCCAGCTTCACCCGGCTCATTATTATCAATAGCCGGATGTGGGCCAGCAATGAGCAGCCGGCCTGCTTCTTTAAGCTTATTTAGACGATCGAGATGCGCGGGACGGGCCAGCCCACGTTTTTCTAGGCTGTTTTCGATATCTTCACTGATTATTGCGTACCACATCATTCCTGTCTCTTATACACATCTGACGCTGCCGA
>CAJXVK010000088.1 GCA_913060735.1 uncultured Cellvibrionales bacterium | reverse complement strand
TGCTAAAAATTGCCGATGCTGCAGGGGTATTTTCCTCACCTAGATACTTGCCGCCACGCACAGAGCCGCCAATCGATATCATCATGCTAACGCCGAATAGCAGCGTGGTAATGGGAATAATAAGATTGACTGCTGCCAGCGCAGTCACTCCCTCATAGTTGCCGATAAACATACCATCCACCAATGAGCCAGATGTCATGGCAATCAACCCCAGTAAAGAGGGCAGCATGTACTTTATAAAGGTTGGAAATATGGGGCCTTCAAGGGCATCGTTATCTACTTTATGCTCAGTATTCATCGAATGTTATTACTCTGCTTTTCTAATTTAAACGTTACTGCCAGAATGATACTAGGCGACAGCAAACCTGGATTGAAAACTTTATTATTAAATAGCATTTACTGCCAAAGCTTGGGGCGAAATATTGCACAACATCAAGACATAATATAGCATGTCGAATGACTTGTTTGGGTATGAATAGCTTCATCAGATTATAAATATTTTGGTTGTCAAAAATGATAATTTTAAACGCATATAACAAACCCGCAATCCAACCAGGAGATTTCTTTTGACTACCGAAACTAGTTTACTAGTGCTACTTCCAGCACTTGTCACAGTTGTTACCGCCATATTGAGCCGTCGGCCCATAGAATCATTACTGGCAGGCGTGTTTGTTGGATTATTATTGCTCGAACCGGCTGCCGCCCTGAGTAACTTCTCCTCCATACTGCTCGACGTGATGATGGATGAAACCATCGCCTGGATCATTATTGTTTGCGGGCTGATGGGCAGCCTGATTACTCTGTTGATGCGAGTGGGGGCAGCTAATGCCTTTAGCCGAGCACTCTCCTCAAAGGCCAAAAGTTCAAAAAGCGCCCTGCTCTACACCTGGTTATTGGGACTGATTGTATTTATTGACGACTACCTCAATGCTCTTGCCGTCGGCTCATCGATGCGCAAGGTGACAGATAAATTTAAAGTCTCACGGGAAATGCTTGCCTATGTGGTCGACTCTACCGCAGCGCCTATCTGCGTGCTGGTGCCAGTGTCTACCTGGGCCGTGTTCTACGCCGGCTTATTTATGGACGCTGGCTATGCGGAATCAGGACAGGGCATGGCCCTTTATATCAGTGCTATTCCCTATATGGTTTACCCCATAGCAGCCATGCTTTTAGTACCCTTAGTGGCAACAGGTATTGTTCCTGCACTGGGGCTGATGAAGTCTGCACAGCAGAGAGCAGCTGAGGGTACTGCGCCACTGCCCATTGATGAGGGCGAAGAAGAGAGCCTGATCGATACAGAGGATAGGGTTCAAATCTACCACTTTGTGTTACCCATTGTGGCTTTGCTGGGTTTTAGTATCTGGTATGACCTGGATGTGCAGATCGGCGTGATTATGTCGGTTGCCGTCACCATTATTTTATTCGGAGTACAGCGACTGATGGCCTGGACGCAGATGTTCGATGCTGTTCTTGATGGTATCAAGATCATGCTACCGGCATTAACCATAGTTGTGATGGCCTTTGTCTTTAAGGACATCAATGAGAAATTGGGGCTAGCCACTTTTGTGATCAATAATGTTGCGCCATTAATGACACCACTTATGTTTCCCGCGATCACCTTTCTCACTATGGCGCTTATTTCTTTTGCAACAGGGTCCAGCTGGGGCGTTTTTGCCATCGCCATTCCAATCATCTTGCCTCTGGCAGAAAGCGTTGGTGTCAGCATCCCATTAGCGATCGGCGCCCTTGTATCTGCAAGCGCCTTTGGCAGTCATGCCTGCTTTTACTCTGATGCCACTATACTAGCGGCTCAAGGAAGTGGTTGTGATGTAATGGACCATGCACTGACTCAAATACCCTACGCACTGATTGCCGCTGCGATATCCTGTGTTGGATTAACAGTATTAGCAGCGTTTTAACCAGATCAAATCAATATTTACAGGTAGTTAATAATGAGTGGGGCCAATAGAGGACTTAATCGCCGTCAATTTTTAACCAAGACCTCGGGGCTGAGTCTCGCGCTAGCCATGCCGGCATCCGATACGCTATCGGCCAAACAGTTGCCCTCTGATATCACCCAGATGAGCGCTACTCAATTATCCGCAGCGATTGCGGGCAAGCAGGTGCGTTGCGTTGAGGTGATGCAGGCCTACTTAGAGAGAATTCACCGCTACAACCCGGTCTACAATGCGATTGTCAGCATGCTTGATGATGATCAACTGATGCAACAGGCACAACGGGCTGACAAGGCACTCGACAGAGGCGAGTACTGGGGCTGGATGCATGGCATGCCCCACGCGGTGAAAGATCTGGCTGACGCTGAAGGTTTAGAATCTAGCTATGGCTCTACTGCCTTTGCCGGCATGATGCCAACTAAAGATAGCCTGCATATCGCTCGTATTCGTCAACAGGGCGCAATATTTATCGGCAAGACTAATACACCAGAATTCGGATTGGGCTCCCATACCTACAACTCAGAGTTCGGCATAACCAGAAATGCCTACAATCCCAACTTAACTGCCGGTGGTAGCAGTGGCGGTGCCGCGGTTGGTATTGCGACACAGATGCTGCCCATCGCTGATGGCAGCGATATGATGGGATCACTGCGTAACCCCGCTGCATACAATAATATTATCGGTTTTCGGCCTAGTCAGGGACGAGTGCCCAGCCCCACAGCAACCGGTGACCTCTATTATGATCAACTATCATCCGACGGCCCTATGGGCAGAAATGCCGAAGATACCATTCGTCTACTACATACAATGGCCGGATATGATTCTCGGGCACCCCTGTCTCTAAAAGATAAAATCCCTCCCTACGAGGCATTTCAACAACCTGCCTTAAAAGGTCTACGCATCGGCTGGATGGGTGATTATGAGGGTTATCTCCCTATGGAATCCGGTGTATTAGACCTATGCCAAAGTGCCCTGACGAAAATATCTTACCGAGGCGCGATTGTTGAAAACTGTATGCCGGACTACAACATGGATCAACTTTGGCAGACATGGCTCACCCTGCGCCACTGGTCCATAGGTGCTGAAAAGGCGCTATATGATAATGCAGAGATAAGAAAACAATTAAAGCCCGAAACAATATGGGAGATGGAAGGTGGCTTTGATATGCCTGCAGCAAGGATCAATAAAGCCGCGATTGACAGAGCAGCCTGGTATCGAGCGTTACACCGTTTGTTTGAAAATTTTGACTTTCTCGCCCTACCAACGGCGCAGGTTTTTCCCTTCCCAGCGGATATTCACTGGCCGAAATCCATCAATGGTAAGACTATGGATACCTATCATCGCTGGATGGAAGTCGTTATTGGTGGCACCCTGGCAGGGCTACCTGTGGCCAATGTGCCTGCAGGCTTCGACCAGCTCGGCAGACCGATGGGTATGCAAATTATCGGCCCTATGGGTCAAGACCAGCAGGTACTTGAATTTGCTATGGCCTACGAAGCGGCCACTTCTTACCTCAATCAGCCGCCTATACTAAAAGAAAGGCTGTAACCCTGTGCTGCTCGATCAACTAGTCAGTTAGAGGACATCGACTATTAAAACCATCTACAGTGACAAACATCGTTTGCGAGATGCTAAAACAGAACTCTATGGCGGCGAGTTAGTCACGCCTTTTGAGCGACCATCAAGGGCTGACACAGTTATCAAAGCAATCGCTCAATCGAATCTCGGCGAAATTTTAGAACCCGAGACCTTTACTATGGATCCGGTTAGAGCAGTCCATAGCGACGATTTTATTGCCTTTCTAGAGTCTGCGTGGCAAGAGTGGCAGGATGCCGGATTTACCGGTGAAGCAATCGCCTGCTCTTGGCCAGCAAGGCGCATGCAGTCTCGGGTACCCGATTTTATTGATGGCAAACTTGGTTACTACGCCCTGGCGGCCGAGACCTCAATTACTGAAGGGACTTGGGCCGCTGCTTTGGCCTCTAAAGATGTGGCATTAACCGGCGCACAGGCTTTGCATCGTGGTGGACGAGGCGTATTTTCCCTTTGCCGTCCTCCAGGACATCATGCTGCCAGTGATATGTTTGGTGGTTACTGCTTTTTAAATAATGCCGCTATTGCCGCACAGTATCTACGTGACCAAGGTGCACAGCGCGCCGCCATACTGGACATAGATTTTCATCATGGTAATGGCACGCAGGATATTTTTTATGACCGCGATGATGTGTTGTTTTGCTCCCTCCATGGCGAGCCGCAACAGGCCTTCCCTTATTTTCTCGGCTATGCCGATGAGACTGGGTCAGGGCAAGGATTGGGCTACAACCTGAATTACCCGATGCCACGAGACACCTCCTTTATCCAGTGGCAACAATCATTGACCGCTGCACTGGCAAAAATCGACGCATTTGCACCTGAGTATTTAATCCTGTCTCTGGGCGTAGACACATTTGAAAATGATCCAATCAGCTTTTTTAAACTGACCACAGCAGATTATTTCACCACAGGCGCCATGATTGCTGAACTGCAGATACCGACTCTGTTTGTTATGGAAGGCGGCTATGATATTGATGAAGTAGGCATCAATGTAGTGGAAGTACTAAAAGGCTTTGAATCAGTGAAATAGAGTTCCTTGATCAAGATGCTTTCTGCGCTATGGGGTCTTCACTGACTGAACCGCAGATTTATTTTTCATCAGGGCTGGCCGCCACCCTATCCATATCAATGCTATCGACAAATGCTCGCAGAACCTTGGCACCTTGCTCCCACCCTTCTGCCTTGGCAATCTGACTGGCTTCCAACTGAGCCTGCTCCTGAGCCACGACATAAGCAAAAAATGATTGATACCTAGGGTCTGCAAGATCTCTTAACTGCTTAAGTTTAGGAATATAAGGAACAATTACCTTAATCAATGACTCGGGACTAAAGGTAATAAAATGTGTGGCAAACCCTGCGGCATGGCCCCTAAAACGGGTAAACCAATTGGCTTTGTAATTGAAGTTGAGTGCAGCGGCATTGCGCTTGTAGATCAGCTGATTAACCACTTCAAGGTCATAATATGCCTGATAAAAAACCCCTGCCGGCTTACTTTTCAGTACATGTGCGGCTTTTTGCATGCTTAAGTAAGCAAATGTGCGATTATCATATTCATATTTCAACCGCTCTATATATAACGTTTGATCTTCAGCTTCTGTTGCATTTATAGGCATAGCCATCACCATCAATATATAGGCTGTTACAAGTATCAGCCCTGTTTGTAATCTAATTCTCACATTGGTCTCCCAATAGTTTTTTTGCAAATATGTTCATAATCTCATCATATCTGATCGATAACGATCGCTTTATGCGCCAATAATACCCTGCTTAATACTGCTGGCATTCACCTTATTTAGGCCAGATTGAACGCTAAATCATCTAAGGCTTGGTAGCAAAGAAACAAGCCATTAAAAAACCAACCATCGCTGTCAATCTTGCTGCAGCACTCGGCGCATAAAAGTGAATACAGAATCCCAATGCGCTATTGATGGAGAAGATTTTGGCATCGCGTCCTCAAAAGCATGGGGGCCGCCTTCAGTGACCAAAAGCTCACAATCCACATCGCTGTCATTGAGACGTTGAGCATAAGCAATACTCTCTTCATAAAATAAATCTATATCACCTATGCCTAACCATGCGTGAGGAAGCCCATGCAACGATTGACGGCGAGCGGCCACAGCATAAGCCGGGGCCTCAGGCAAGTCTGGCGACTGACCTAAGTAACAGGCCCAACCACCCCAGTTATTAGCGTTATTCCAAAGAAAATGTTTTTCCTTGGTTAAATCCATTCGAGTCGCCGTGCGATCATCTAGCATCGGGCACAAAAGGAGCTGTGCCACCGGTTGCTGACCACCCTCATCATAGAGCCGCTGAGCCAGCGTTGCTGCCAGCCCCCCACCTGCACTCTGACCACCAATTACCACCAGTCGTGGATCAACACCCAAGTCACTGGCATGATCCTGCAACCATTGCCAACTTACGACTATGTCATCCAAAGCCGCAGGAAAAGGTTTTTCTGGTGCCAGTCTATAGTCAACTGAGACCACGGTGATGCCCAACGCCTCTATTATTCTGCGTATGGAAAAGTCATCCGCGTTGGCATCACCAAGGAGGTAACCACCACCGTGAATCCACAACAATGCCCCATTACTTTTCGGTACTAAAGGCTGGTAAATTTTACTTCGCGATTGATCATGATCAATCCAGCTTACCTTAATATTCTGATCACCCTTAAATTTGGGTATCAATTTCAACAGACAGCTCACAACCATTCTGGTTGTTGGTTTTTCATAAGATAACGCTGGTATCCACCGAGCATAACCGCGCAACTCTGGATGTACCTTATCTAGATCCATAATCAATTCTCCTAAATCATCGTCGTTATTGTAGCCTTGAGGAACTACGAGAGATTCATCCAGTTTAAATACCATCGCCACGCCACTATTTGGTGCCCGTAGCAAACAATCCTCTAAAACTTGTACAAACTCATCATAGGTTTGATTTTTCACTTACAGTATTTGGTGCTAAGCATTGGCTTAAAATAGGCTAAACAAAATACTAGTCCTGACATTATTTTTTTCTATATGTCAGAGCAATCCCTGCAACAGTATGTCGGTTGACATGTTGAACCCTATCATAATTTAAAACTATTGATCTAGAAGTATTAAAAAAATTAACAGGTAATCACTGTGATTAGCATTACCTATTTAGGGTGCAGAAGGTTTGATTTAATTTTTAATGCCGAGATAACCACAGGTCAGAGCCACTACAATGGATAGATATGGGTCCACATCCGCTCCCAGCAATCGATTTTCGATACGATAGTTTTTAGGGTTGGTATCAGAAACTCTTAGTCTGGTAGTACGATTATCATAGCCCCATTGCAAGTTAACTGGCGATAATGATACTCCTCGAGAAAACCGTCGGTAAGAATTAACATTAGGCTCAAAGAAACTAATTACATTAGGTGTGTACTTTCATTGATCACCTACATAATGAAAGAATGCCTTACTATAAATCGCCTTCTTTGGTGGCAAAAATATTACTGCCATCAGCGCTTGAGATACAGATCAACTCGCCGACCTTTGATCAGGCCAGCGAGAAGCTGAGCACCTATCCCTATTTTTTATTAAGCGTTGTTGTTTGCCAGTTAGTGTATTCCATAAGCCCATGCAGCGAGTTTTCGCAACCCAGTCCAGACTGCTTATGGCCACCAAAAGCCTGGAAAGGCGAGTATTGATGAATTTCATTTAGCCAAACAGTGCCGGCTTCAAGTTGGCTACCAATCCGCTGGATAGCTTCAAGATCATTGCCCCAGACTGAGGCACCAAGCCCGTAAATAGTGTCATTGGCACGGGCAATAACATCGGCTTCATCTGACCATTTCATTAGAGGTAAAATTGGCCCAAAAGGTTCTTCCCTTACAATGCGAGAGTCCTCTGGTGGATTATCTACCAGTGATACTGGTACAAACCAACCTGGCGCAGATTCATCTATCTCGCCACCTATGGCAAATTCATAGCCATTAGTATGGCAATCCGCAAAGTAATCTTTAACCTTGCCATACTGCATAGAATTCTGAATTGGCCCCAGATCAGTATCAGCTTCAGTGCCATCGCCTACTTTAATATTGGTCGCAATAAAATCGGCCAGTGCGTCACGCACTTCGTCGTAGACATCCTCATGGATATACAAACGTTTGGTCACATTACAGAATTGCGCATTATTCTGGAACGCAGCCCAGAATAATTGCGGTGCAATAGCTTTGGCGTCGACATCTGCCATAACAATTGCCGGATCGTTACCACCCAACTCCAGGGTAACGCGCTTGATGGTACCTGCCGCTGAACGCATTACATGTCGTCCAGTTTCCGTTGACCCTGTAAAGGCAATTTTATTGATATCAGGGTGCGCAGTCATCCATTTACCTAAATCATCACCACCACTGACTGCACTTAGCACGCCCGCTGGAAAAGCTTGTTGCGCCAACTCAACGATTTTGAGATCACAGAGTGGCGTGTAGGGCGAAGGCTTTACAATAATGGTGCAACCGGCCATCAGCGCTGGTGCAATCTTCCATATCGCCAATAGAATAGGGAAATTCCAAGGCACAATAGCACCAACCACTCCCACCGGGGTCATGCGTGTCACAACCCGTCGTTCATCGGTATCTTCAATCTGCTCGTCTGGCAACCGTTGAGTTGCTATCGCGCGCAACCATGCAGCAGAACCAAACACTTCCCACTCTGCTCCAGCTCTCGGCTTGCCCTGCTCTCTTGTCAAAAGGCTCATAATATCTTCGGCATTTGCTTCAATAAGATCAGCATACGCCTCTAAGGCTGCTTGGCGCTCATCAGCTGAGGTCTTACTCCACTGATTAAAAGCCTGGCGTGCTGTGCTAACAGTCTCATCAAGCTGTGCTTTGGATGCGTCAGGCACCTGTGCAAATACCGATCTGGTCGCAGGATTATAACTGTCTCTTATACACATCTCCGAGCCCACGAGACCAGAGAGGATCT
>CAJXVK010000087.1 GCA_913060735.1 uncultured Cellvibrionales bacterium | reverse complement strand
CCTCAAGACTGGTCGCAGCCAACTCAACGCCAGGTTCATTTAGGTCCAACGTGTCGAACTTTAATGACATGGCATGGTAAATAGCCAGCGGCCGCTGCGGATTAATCATGACATTTTTCTGTTCCATCAGGGGCTGCAAAATATAGGGAAAGTTCTGACCCGAGAAAAATACATAGTTTCTTACCAACCGCTCAATGATAGCCAGATCATCAATCAATTCGCCACTGCGGCTCACCTGCAAATAGCATTTGCCACGACCATCAAGAATTTCAAAGTCATCGCCCGGAGTTTCCGGAAACAACAGCTCGGTATCTGCTGACACCATGCCGGAGAAATTAAATGACATTTCTTGGCTTAACCCATAACGCTGTAATACCAGTGCGAAAAGTAAATCTCCCGGGACACAAAAACGTTTGCTGTCAACATCGTGAATGGGATTAAAATCATTGCTTACCGATTTGGCGAAACTACTGGCCTGCTCTGCGCTGATACTGATCGTATTTTGATTACTGCTATGGAATGGATCTAAAAACATTATTCGCTCTAATTTGTTATTGCTATTTTTAAGCTACTTTTTCAAGCATTAGTCCAGTTCGGCGTCAAACTCTTCAAGAACATCCAGCGGCTCCATCTCTTGACCTTCGAGATCTTCATTCCAATTAATACCAACCATCAACACATCGGCATGCATACCAGGGAGCCAGTCATCGAGAAACTCTTCCATCTCTATGGCCACAGGCTGATAAACATCCCAGTCACCATTGCACAGTGCCTGCGCTAATTCCTGGGCGGACCAGAATGGTATAACATCTATGCTATCGTTGTCGGTGGAGCCAACCAGTGCCCAATTATCGTCGCTATCTTTTAAACCCCAAATACAGCCGTTTTCGAGACTCTCAACAACCAGTCGATCGAGGTTTTCTTGTACATCATCAGACAGTGGATGCATGGTGTAACACTCTGTATGCCAATTTGGCGCCATGGTAACTCCTTTGCTGCTCTACCACCACTGCTGCGAGGCGGTCAGTTGCGACAATTTGCCACACAGCCTGCTCGGCATTTCTGATACCATTTGGGGATGACGACAAACAACAGCCAGCAGACCTATTCAGCCGCACGACAAAACCTCTTCCGACTCAGTTTAATTCGCGGTGTCGCACTGATTGGTCAGGTACTGGCACTCATCTATTTTTCCGCCATCAACCCGATTGGCCTGCCGGCTAACGCCATTGCATTGGTGCTGGCTATCTATGCTTCAGTTACTGTTGCCACCTGGCAGCGCAGCCGCATGCAGGTGCCCATTGCGGATAATGAATTTTTCATTCACCTGCTTGCCGATATTCTGTTCTTTTCTGTGCTGCTGTACTTTAGCGGCGGCGCCTCCAACCCATTTATCTCCTATTATCTGATCCCTATCAGTATTGCTGCGATTACAGTCTCAAGACAGTACAGTATTTTAATCGCTGTCACTGCGCTGGGCGCCTATAGCCTGTTACTAAAATACTATGTGCCAATTGCCGCTATTGCGCCCAGTAGCCATCATGGTGCCAGCAACGGTAGCCTGCATGTTCTGGGTATGTGGGCCAACTTTGCTGTTAGTGCCGGTATTATTATTTACTTTATCAGCCGCATGGCATCCGCCTTAAAAATCCAGCAGCAAGCGCTAGCTCTGCAGCGTGAGACTCAGCTTCGCAATGAGCAACTACTGGCAGTGGGCACGTTGGCAGCGGGCACAGCCCATGAACTTGGCACACCCCTAAACACCATGAAATTACTGGTTGATGACATGGTGTCTAGTGCACCAGACAATAAGGATACAATCCTTCTCAACCAGCAAATAGAACAGTGTAAAACCACTTTAAAGCAGCTGCTGACAACAGCCGAACAGTCTCAATCGATTCAGCTGGAGCCGCAATCAGTGCAGTCTTATTTTACTGAGATACTCGAGCGCTGGCAGCTTATGCGTCCGCGTCTAAAGGCAAATATAAACTTTATAGACAGCCCTGACAGCAGCGCTGTGTTTGAGCCCACCATTGCGCAATCCATACTTAACTTATTAAATAATGCTGCGGATGCCAGTCAAAACGTCGATGTGTGCCTAAGCTGGAATCCGGCTACGGCCAATATTGAAATACGCGACTACGGCACTGGCTTGGATCTGGGTGAAGTTGATCGCCTAGGACAGGCATTTGTTACTGATAAAGCTGACGGCCTTGGCCTCGGCCTGTTTTTATCACAGGCGACGTTATCCAGATTTGGCGGTTCTGTGAGCCTGCAAAATGCTGCCAATTCAGATCCCGGCACATTGACTCATATTCTTTTACCCTTAGCGCAAGGTGCTGAATGAATTATCTGTTGGTCGATGACGATGCTATTTTTAGTTCGGTACTGGCCAGAATGCTTGCACGCCGCGGCGATCAGGCAATAACCGCAAGCAATGGTGAAGAGGCCGCAGCTCATTGCGATGAATCTATTGATCGTGTGGTTCTTGATTTGAAGCTTGAACAGGAATCTGGCCTATCAATATTACAGCAGCTGCGTGCTATTCAGCCTGATATTCAAGTGGTGATACTCACTGGTTATTCGAGTATTTCGACAGCCGTCGAGGCAATAAAATTGGGCGCTTTTAACTATCTGTGCAAACCGGCTAGTGTCGATGAAATTATAGCCGCCTTTGAAAATAGCGCTGGTGAAGTTGCACTTGAACAGTCACCACCCTCGGTGAATAGAATGGAATGGGAACATATTCAGCGCGTGCTTAATGAAAACGCTGGCAATATTTCAGCCACCGCCAGAAGCTTGGGGATGCACCGCAGAACGCTGCAAAGAAAACTTCAAAAACGACCAGCCAAAAGCTAGCAACTGTATTTTTTATCAGGCATAGATTGTTTCTGTCACTAGGTATTTTGTTCAGTAAACCGCTTATCTTACTAGTTTAAAACTCTATAACCTCGCCCTTTCAAACAGCGTTTAACAATACGGTCTTGCTCATGACGAGCCCGCTTATTACCCTTCACACCACCTAATACAGCGCCAGCACCAGCGCTGCGTTTCGCAGTGCCGCTATCGCCCAACACTGCACCGAGAACACCACCCACAACAGCGCCTTCTACAGCACCTTCTGCCGTCTCTTCACCAACACTGACTTGATGAGCGTACTCTTCACAGTCAGCCAGATCGACTTGATATTCATAGGGATCAACACCGAGAGTATCGATGATAATTTTATCTGGAGCACCGTAGCTATAACCATTGGTGCAGCCAGAAAAAAATAAGACAGCCGTGGCTGCGAGAGATAATCTAATCATGGTATTTTCCTTGGCCATTATTTATTCCTTTAACCAAAACGCCAACCAATTTGTTTGGTTGACGCTGCCTTTGAACCAATGATTGTCAGCCCGAATTACTTGGTATTATTCATGATGCCACGCACTGCGGCAGGCAAATCTGCAGGCAGCACAACGACTTTAGCATTCGGCGAGTTAGACATAGCCTTCATAGCATCGATGTATTGCTCTCCCAGCAGGTACATAGCCGGCAACTCTTTATCTTGAATCGCTTCGTTAACCTTGGTCAACGCAGACTTGGTCGCCTCCGCCAGCACCACCTGGGCCTCTGCATCGCGACGCGATGCTTCTAAGCGGCCATCAGCTTCCAAGATAGCCGCAGTCTTTTCACCATCGGCACGGGTTACCGTGGCACGGCGTTGACGCTCAGCTGCTGCCTGCTCTTCCATTGCCTGCTGCATGGTCCCCGAGGGATTAATATCCTGAATTTCTACAGTCTTTAAGGTGATACCCCAGTCCGCAATATCATCTGAGATCGACGTTTTAAGCTTGGCTTTAATCTGGTCGCGAGAAGAGAGCGCATCATCTAACGCCATTTCACCGACGATTGAGCGCAATGAAGTCTGCACTAGGGTGCGAATTGCCAGCTCATAGTCTTCAACGCCATAGACGGCTTTTTCTGGGCTAATAATATTAATATAAGCCACAGCATTGGCAATAATGACCACGTTATCTAGGGTGATCACTTCTTGAGAGGGAATATCCAGCACTATATCTTTGGTGGTCGCTTTAAACGCTACAACATCGATATAGGGAATAATCAGATTCAGCCCAGGAAGAAGCGATTTGTGATACTTACCCAGCCGTTGCACAACCCATTTCGAACCCTGAGGCACCAAACGAACGCCTTTGAATAATGTGACTAAAACCAGAACAAACAGTGCAATTACAACGATACTACCTTCCATTAGACATTCTCCTAAGAATAATTAACTAAGTTTAGCAACCACTAATACATTGCCAGAAATTTCTTTGATATGAAGGCGGTCGCCGAGTCCAATTTCTGTGTCGCAGCTAAACTCCCATTCATCTTCACCCAGTACTGGTGTACTAAAACGTAACTTACCGTTGTTCTGCCCTGCCGGCAATTTAATCACTTGACCAGATTCGCCGATAGCCGACTCACGTGCCAAACCATCGTTATTACGCATCTCCATCTTAGGCTTGATCACTCTAAACCAGAGTACGGTAAACACCACCGATGAGATGGTCCACAGCAATACCTGAATGCTAAAAGGCATATCGACCAGCAGCGCCAATGCCCCCACCGACAGAGCACCCAGACCAAACCACAGGATAGTAAAACTTGGAATAAAAATCTCACCGATAATCAGTAGCACACCCAGTACTAGCCAGTGCCAATACAACATTTGAATATCCATTTACTATCTCTCGTTGTTAAAAGTTACCCTAGAGTAACAAAATTTACTCGCTATCAGTACCAACAGATCGCGACATCAGCAGCGCATCCTCACGCCCATACTCTGTTTTATAATAGTCTCTGCGCTCACCAACCTGTATAAAACCATTCTGCAGATACAACCTGATAGCCCGAAAATTAGATGCTCGGACTTCAAGATGCAACTGAGTTGTAGCGGCGGGTAAATGGGTAATAACATGTTCCAGCATCAGAGACCCCAGCCCTAGCCCCTGATGATCAGAATGGACTGCCACATTATGTATTTCCGCTTCGTTGAGAATAGAGGCAACCACCGAAAAACCAATAATTTTGCCCGCGCCCACTAATACCTCTGAATCATCAAGGCTCTGTTGGAATTGTTTAAGACTCCAGGGCGATTGCGAACAGCGTTGCTCTATGGCAACCACCTGATTGAGATCGGCAATCTCCATACCGCGAATAGAATATTGCTGATGGTCTGCGGGGTTCAAGGTTGCGCTTTATGCACATGCCGCTGTGGCGACAAAAAGCGGATGGTCTGCCAGGTTTTACGCTTGCTGGATGGCTGTTCAATCATCTCTTTAAGCGATGGCACCAGCAGTGCTGTCACCTGGCTAAAGACACTGACCTGACCATTGGCGACGGCCGCTTTTTCATCGGTGGTCAGTAGCCACTGACTGGCGGCATCACCCATTAGCAGAATGGTCTTAGCTGATTTACTGTTGATGCGTGCCCTAATCAAGGTAGCTAAAAACTCGCGCACCTCATCAGTATCACCACTGGCATTGGGATAGGGAGGCCATTCGACAATATCCATTTGCGGCAACTGACCACTGCCCTGACCCATCGCCTGTAAGATATTACCCAATAGTAGAATTTGCTCTGGATCGGGCAAGCTGTCTTCTACTGAACTACAGACCAGCACCTCATCGGTGGGCTGCCATAGGGCAAATTTCACCGCGATATCGCCGGGTGCCTGGGACTCTGATGCTGAGGTTATATCTGCCAACTTCACGCGGGATGCTTTTGACTTATCCTCGGCGCCAATATTACCCAGCTCCGCCATACTCTTGGTCATGGCTTCGCGGCTTTCTGCTGAGGTGCTAATAGGCTTTTTTACAGACTCGCTTTTAACATCAATCTCACTAGCGGGCGGGCTACTGTTAAACGTTTCTACTGCTGGCTGCACAACAATGGATACCAATGGCAATTCTCTGGGTACGTACTGAACGATACCCAGAGCTTGCAAGTATTGATTGTGAAGCGCGCTAGTCACTAGACACCGCCGAGCTGTGGATGCAGACGGCCAGGATTACGCATCAAAGTCAGCGCATTCAAGTAGGCCTTAGCACTGGCCAATAAGATATCTGTATCCGCACCCTGACCATTGATAATACGGCCATCTTTTTCTAACCGAACTGTCACCTCACCCTGCGAATCAGTTCCCTGAGTCACCGCATTAACCGAGTAAAGCTGCAGATTTGTCTCGCTATTAACCAACTTTTCAATCGCATTAAAAATTGCATCAACGGCGCCATCGCCACTAGCTTCAGAGCTGTGCTCCTTATTCTTATAACGCACCCCTATTTTGGCATGGGGCGACCGGCCGGATTTTGACAACACCTCAAGATCGATAACTGTCAACGCATCATCTTCCGTGCCCATCTGCACATCAGAGACCAACGCCTGTAAATCTTCATCAAAGATCTCACGCTTTTTGTCAGCCAACTCTTTGAAGCGCACAAAAGCCTGATTAAAATCTTCTTTGCCATCAAAAATAATGCCCAGCTCCTCAAGGCGAGCGGCAAAGGCTGCACGGCCAGATAACTTGCCCAAGGATAATTTATTGGTGCTCCAGCCCACATCCTCAGCTTTCATAATTTCGTAGGTTTCACGGAATTTCAAAATACCATCCTGGTGAATACCTGATTCATGGGCAAAGGCATTAGCGCCGACAATAGCTTTATTAGGCTGCACCGGAAAACCCGTAATACTGGAGACCAGACGCGAGGTTGGCACTATATGCACAGCATCTATATCCGTTTGCACAGGAAAAAGATCCTTGCGCGTGCGAATAGCCATCACTAACTCTTCCAATGAGGCATTGCCTGCGCGCTCGCCTAAACCATTGATCGTACATTCAACCTGTCGAGCTCCGGCCTGCACCGCTGATAGGCTATTGGCCACCGCCAGACCCAAATCATTGTGGCAATGCACCGAAAAAATTGCCTTGTCAGCATTGGGTACTGTATTTAACAGGCGCTCAATCATTGCGCCATATTCACCCGGGGCGGAATAACCGACGGTATCGGGCAGATTAATAGTTCGTGCACCGGCATTAATAACTGCCTCAGTGATACGGCACATAAACTCAAACTCGGTACGACTGGCATCTTCCAAGGAAAACTCAACATCATCAATTAAACTGCGCGCTATCTTTACTGCACCCACTGCCTGTTCAAGAACCTGATCTGGTTCCATCTGCAACTTGTGCTTCATATGAATCGGCGAGGTGGCGATAAATGTGTGAATACGGCCAGCATTGGCGCCTTTAAGAGCTTCTGCGGCACGCTCAATATCACCGATCATCGCCCGTGACAGGCTGCAAATGCGACTCTCAGTCACAGTATTGGCTATGGCTTGCACGGCCTCAAAGTCGCCCTGACTAGAGATGGCGAAGCCTGCTTCAATGACATCGACACGCATTTTTTCAAGGGCTTTGGCAATGCGCACTTTTTCATCTTTAGTCATGGATGCGCCGGGGCTCTGCTCACCATCGCGTAATGTGGTGTCAAAAATGACTAATTTTTCTTTCGACTGCTCTGTGCTCTTCATGTTTTTTCTCTTCCTGATTGGAGCCAGGCGCTTTTTAAGCGCTTTCTCTAATGGCTACATTGTAAAACGGTTTCACCCCCTGTGGGGCTACAATTTTATTGCAACTATGGCAATAAACGAAATTTTGGATGAGGTATAACTTTAGATGCCCCTCAGGGCAGGAGGAGAAGTAGTCCACGCGCAGAAGCAGCAGTCGCAAGACTGGTATTCGCAGCAAAACTTTGTGTGGAGTTACTCATAGATAGTATTCAAACAGTTTTCTTCACAGATGCCAAGACTAAATTACTTAGTCTTTTTGACCGACAGCGGGTTTAACTGTTTCCATGCCCAGATCAGCGGCGCAGAAAAACCAAAAACAATCGCCAAAGTAAAAAGGATGCGTGGCGGATCTATAGTGATCACCACAAAGCCCATCACCACAGAGAGAATAACAATAAAGGGGACCTTGCCTCGCAAGTCTACCTCTTTAAAGCTAGGATACTTAAAGTTAGAGACCATTAACAAACCTGAGACCGCGGTAATCAGAGCGCCGGTAATAGCCAGGCTGGGCGACATCTCTATGTGGTAGGTGGACCATACCAAACCCGCAACAATAGCTGCGGCCGCTGGACTGGGTAACCCAGTAAAGCTTTTATTATCAGACAGCTCGGCTTGAACATTAAAGCGAGCCAGACGCAGTGCCGCACAGGATGCATAGACAAAGGCAGCGGCCAAACCCAGCTTACCCAAACTGCTAAGCCCCCAGCCATAGGCAACCACTGCTGGGGCAACACCAAAAGACACCATATCGGACAGGCTGTCGTACTGGACGCCAAAATCACTCTGGGTATTGGTCATGCGCGCCACTCGACCGTCGAGGCCATCAAAAATCATCGCCGCAAAAATAGCCATAGCGGCCCATTCATATTGGCCGCTAAAACCAGATAGCACCGCATAAAAACCACCGAATAGGGCACCAGTAGTGAGTAGGTTGGGCAATAAATAGATACCTTTGCGACGCGCGGGCGCTTCCCCTGCCGCTGCCGGTTTGAGATTTACTACTTTCTCTTCTTTATCTGCTTTTTTCATCATGCCGCTACCTTTGAGCCTGTCTCTTATACACATCTCCGAGCCCACGAGACCAGA
>CAJXVK010000086.1 GCA_913060735.1 uncultured Cellvibrionales bacterium | reverse complement strand
AGATCCTCTCTGGTCTCGTGGGCTCGGAGATGTGTATAAGAGACAGGTATACACAACATCATCTATGCGGTGAATGAAAAAGTAGACCCTGAGTCCTCTGATACACAGCTATTACTGATAGCCATGTAGCTGCTTATTGGTCTAGCGCTAAAATGGATAGATGGATAAGGAAGAAGAGTGGTGCGCTATCACGCGAAACCAAAAGTCCTTTTTGGTGAGTGTGACCTTGCTATAGCGCACAACTAGAGGCCACCAATAGGCTAATACTCAGGTGGGTTTATTTCATACTTGATACTAGCTGAGCAAAATATATCTAAAGGAAAGTTTAATAAATTCGGTGAGATTGTTCGGTATGCTATGCTCGTCTCTAAGGTGTTTTTGGGCACAGGGGGCCAGATGAATTTAGGTCAATTTTCAATGAGTCATACTGTAAGCCAGAATTGTTAGTATCGCGTTTTATACAGAGCTCCAATATGCAGGTTGGTTTGCTGACCCTAATGCTTAATCTGCTGCTCTTAACTAGCGCAGGCAAGTGAAGAACATGCATTAATGGAATCTGGCCAGCATATTGGTAAGATTGCTTTAGTTAATTAACCGAGACCCCCCCATGGCCAATAAAGAATCGCGGCTGGTTTACTCAACCGATGCCGGGCGTATTATAGAAACCCAGTCACCCCAAGCCATAGAGACCGATAGTACTGTGCGTATTCGCCGTGAAACCAAGGGTCGTAAAGGCAAAGGGGTCACTACGGTGTCTGGCATTGGTCTGGCAGAGGCAGATCTTAAAACATTGGCCAAACAGCTCAAACAAAAATGCTCAACCGGTGGCACCGTTAAAGATGGCGTGATTGAAATTCAGGGTGACCATCGCGAAAAACTCAAAACCGAGTTAGAAAAACTCGGCCATACTGTAAAACTGGCAGGCGGCTAATATGGTACGCAGTAAAAAACCCTATGGCAGCTGGCCGTCGACCATTAGCGCCGAACTGATAACCCGCGCAGCACCCAGTCTTAACTTTGTACAGTCCTATGGCGATGCCCTGTACTGGGTAGAAGGCCGTCCCTGGGAAGCGGGTCGCAGCGTAATTATGCGCCGCGACAGCAGCGGTAATATCTCAGATTTACTGCCTGCGCCCTTTAGCCATTACAGCAAGGTGCATGAATACGGCGGCATGGCCTATGCCCTAGATGATGACCACCTATACTTTGTAAATGCCGCTGATCAGCGCATTTACAAACTATCACTAAAGAGTAAAAGCACACCTCAAGCGATAACAGACGAAGGTTCATGGCGCTTTGCCGACCTAGTGGTGGACCGCCAAAATCAGCGCCTAATTGCTGTGTGTGAAGAACATAGCGACGAGCATAATGAAGAGCCTTGCGGCAGGCAAGAACCTGAAAATTATTTAGCGGCCATTTCACTTAACAGTGAAAACTCAACCATTGAAAAACTCGTTTGTGGCGCTGACTTTTATGCCTACCCGCGACTGAGCCCAGATCAGAATCAACTTTGCTGGATAGAGTGGAAACATCCCAATATGCCTTGGGACGCCACCCAACTTTGGCAGGCTACTATTACCGATGGCGATCTTACAGATAAAACGCTGGTCGCTGGTGCCGACAATAACCAAGCTATTTTTCAGCCCCATTGGTCACCAGACAATAGGCTTTACTATGTATCTGATAAAAATAACTGGTGGAATATTTACCGCCTGGAAAATGGAAAAAGCATCCCAGTATTAGAAATGGAGGCAGAATTTGCCACTCCATTATGGCAACTGGGCATGACCACCTTTGACTTTATTGATGCCAATACCATTGCCTGTGTTTGGGCCAACAATGGCCTAACGCACAGTGGCTTTATCGATATTGCTACCGGCACACTGACCACAGCCAAGCACCAATACACCGCTATGCAGTCCGTTGCCTGCCATCAGGGTTCGCTGTATTTAGTCGCGGGCGCTGCAGCCTTGGTTAATCAAATTGTCGGTATAAACTCGCAGGCTAATATAGCCTCAGTTTATGCGCCCTCTACCCTAGAGGTAGACCAGGCCGACCTAGCGCAACCACAGTCTATTTTATTTCCAAGCGGCAATAACCAGCAGGTGCATGCATTTTTTTACCCACCCACCAGCGCAAAGTATCGCGGTCAAGATAATGAGTTGCCACTGGTGATAGCCATGTGCCATGGCGGCCCCACAGGCGCCGCTAGCAGCGGCCTAAACCTAAAGATTCAATACTGGACCAATAGAGGCTTTGCCGTCGTCGATATTAACTACCGCGGTAGCGTTGGCTTTGGCCGCACCTATCGCCAAGCACTGGCGGGCGCCTGGGGTATTGCCGATGTTGAAGACACCCAGAGCGCAATTCGCTATTTAGCCGAGCAACAGAAAATAGACCCCGAGCGCTGCCTAATTCGTGGCGGCAGCGCCGGTGGCTACACCGTGCTCTCCGCACTCACCTTTACCGATACCTTTAAAGCCGGTGCCAGTCTCTATGGCATAGGTGACCTAGAAACATTGGCCACCGACACCCATAAATTTGAGTCACGCTATCTGGATAGCCTAATCGGCCCCTACCCTGAGCGCAGAGATATTTATTTAGAGCGCTCACCCATACATCATGCCGAGGGCCTTAACTGCCCAGTGATATTCTTACAGGGGTTAGAGGACAAAGTCGTGCCGCCCAATCAAGCCGAGATGATGGTGAAACTACTCGAAGACAAAGGTATTCAGGTTGCCTATGTGGCGTTCCCAGACGAAGGCCATGGTTTTAGAAAAGCCAATAATATTATTCGCGCCATGGAATCGGAATTAGCCTTCTATCAGGATGTATTTAACCTAGTGGACGACGCCTAGCCATGGGCCGCTATCGTCCACCCAGGCCCAAAAGCTCTCCCTATATCACCGGCGAAGGGGCTGTAAAAATGCGCGCCGAACTGCGTGAACTGTGGAAAGTCGAACGGCCTCAGGTCACCCAAGTGGTGCACGAAGCCGCCAAGAATGGCGACCGATCAGAAAACGGCGACTATATCTACGGCAAACGCCGCCTGCGGGAAATTGATAGCCGCGTGCGCTATCTAACCAAACGTCTGGAAGACGCCACCATTGTCGAAGACAAACCCAGAGACCCCTCCAAAGTATATTTTGCCGCCTGGGTCACCGTAGAGGATGAAGACAGTGGCGAAGAGCAAACTTTTAGACTGGTAGGATCGGATGAAATAGACCCAGCACAAAACTGGATCAGTATTGACTCACCTATGGCCCAGGCACTGATTGGTAAATCCATTGACGACGATGCCAATGTAAATACACCCGCCGGAGACCGGTGCTTTATTATTACCGCCATTGAGTACTAGCCCCCTAAGGCGATTTAAAAATACCACTTCACCTCCACGCGCGGGGATGTTAAATCCACCTGCAATTCGCTAGTTCGCTTATCCCGCAGAATAACAAAGATTAAGACATTGAGGCTTAAAGACAGGAGTAAATCTAAAAGTGAGTAGTACGCTCACAAGGTGAAATAAAATGGACAATTTATTCGATAAATACGGTAGTATAAATGTGCAGCTTCCAGAGAAAATAGAGGCTGGTATCTCGTTATTGACCTTAGCTAAAGGCCACATTATCTGCTCTACTAGCCACGTTCCAGTTTATGGTCTAAGTAATCGGGTTACAAAACTCGGCGTTCGATATCTTAAAGACTGTGCCTTAATAAATCAGGGTGATAACCGCGCAATGTCCCACTGATCGTTTTCACGCTTAAAACAAAAGCGATCATGCAGGCGATTTTCACCGCCCTGCCAAAACTCAATCTCCTGGGGTACCACTAGATAACCACCCCAAAAATCCGGCAGTGGAATCTCACCCTTAGAGAACTTTTCTTTCACCTGCTCAAACTGAGTTTCCAGCGCCTGACGAGAATTGACCCGACTGCTCTGCTTGGACGCCCAAGCCGCCAACTGGCTGCCCTTAGGGCGACTCAAAAAATACTTCAGCACATCCACGGTCGACAGCCGCTCCGCACAGCCACCCACAATCACCTGCCGGTCTAACTGCAACCAGGGAAAATGCAAACTAACCTGAGCATTGCCCTCAATCTCGGCAGCTTTGCGGCTGCCAAGATTGGTATAGAACACAAACCCGCGTTCATCGAAGTCTTTAAGCAACACCATACGCTGCCAAGGTTTGCCCTCGGCATTCACCGTCGCAACACTCATGGCAGTGGGGTCTTGAATATCAGCCTCAATCGCCTGTGCCATCCACAGCTTAAATTGCTCAAATGGGTTATCCAGCAATGACTCACGGGACAGCTTCCCGTAGTCATATTCGCGACGATTATCTTGTAGGCTCATATCCTCTCCATCCGTGACCCTGAAACACGGTTTACATAGTACCAATACATTGGCCGCCGTCTACCGGAAGTGCAACACCGTGCAAATAAGAGCCCGCATCACTGGCCAATAGCAAAAACGGACCAGTCATCTCGTCCATATTGCCCGCACGACGAGCAGGCGAAGACGTTAGGTACGCCTGACCCTCGGGTGAGGCAAACGTAGCCTCCGTCATCTCCGTTAAAAAGAAGCCAGGGCACAGCGCATTAACCCGAATCCCTTTACCCGCCCATTCCAGCGCAAGAGACTTAGTCAGCTGAACCACAGCCGCCTTAGACGCAGAGTAACTAGACTGACCAAAGGACACTCGCAGACCCAAAATAGACGCCGTATTAACGATAGCACCGCCAACACCCGCCGCAATCATGCGCTTAGCCGCCTCCTGAGCCACAATAAATACGCCCTTGAGATTGGTATCAATCATCTGATCCCAGCTCGCCTCATCAATCTTAAGCGCGCTTTTAACATCGGCAATACCAGCATTATTAGCTACTACAGTGACAGTACCCATGCCCGCTTCCGCCAGATCGAAGGCCTCAGTAATTGAGGCTGCACTGGTTACATCCATTGGCACAGCCATAGCTTCTCCACCAGAGGCCTTAATCTCAGCGACCAGCGACGCAAGACGGTCAACACGGCGCGCCGCCACGACCACCTTGGCACCGCGTGCCGAGAGGATTTTTGCAAAATGCACGCCAAAGCCGCTTGATGCACCGGTTACCATGGCGATTTTGCCAGTCATATCGAATTCTGTATTCATCTTCCACTCAATGTTTATTGGTTTTTGGCCAAAGCTCACTTGCCGCTCTGGTAGTCGAGCAGTCTACCGCACTGGGCGTTCGGTACCTACCAAAATGGCGACGCATTGGTCATTTTGATAACCTATGAACTACAGATAGGGTTATATCTTGGCTCTTACTTTTTTGTTTTCGATTATGGTTAAGCTATCACCTTAAGGCTCAAGTTTTATCTAATCAGATTAAGTTAAGTTATCTTCTTTTTGAAAGGTTTCTTACAGGTTGTCTAATCTAAAAATTCGTTCCCAGCAATTGTAACCAGTACCAACTGAGAGCTAACCAAGACCAATCGCATAAGGATTGATCATGGCTGCCGCAAGCTTAAACCAGAACAAATCAGCCATAAAACTCTCTGCAGTGCGCCATTCTCATCGCTAGGATTCTCATCGCTTAAAGAGACCACCTCTATCGATTCAAACCACTATCGGAAGTGCTATCCCACAGACATCTAACAGAAATAGCTAACCCAGATTTAAACGGATGTAAATCAATGCGCCGGCCAGATTGAGCGGGATTGGGCGCTTAGGCAATCTACGTTTGTGTGTGCACTCCAACACAGTGATGAGTTATATAGGAAAGCTATATTTGATGGTATGGCAGGCTGTTTGTGTATTAGCCATGCTGATATTGAGGACTTTATCGCGTTTGTGCAGACCCAATAGTCTAGAGGTAGTGGGAGCTCGCGATCTTGTAGTCGGGCTCCATGACGTTTTGATGTTATAACGTTATAATGCTTCCTTTCATAAGGAGTTTAAGTTATGAGTAATTTATCCAAGAGATCTACGGTTTACTTTGATCCCTCGATCCATCAGGCACTGCGGCTTAAAGCCGCTTCAACGCAACTTTCAGTATCAGACCTGGTAAATGAAGCCGTCAGACTGCATCTGATAGAAGACCAAGAAGACCTTCAGGCTATCTCCGATAGAGTAAATGAGCCAGAGATTAGCTATGAAACTCTACTCAATGATTTGAAGAAAAATGGCAAGCTATAAGCTCAGGTTCAAAAAGTCAGTCGCTAAAGATTTAAGGAATATACCCAAAAAAGATATTCAGCGAATTCTTGCGCAGATTGACCTGCTAGCAAAGGATCCTAGAGCTGAAGGTTGTGTAAAACTTTCTAGCCAACAACAATATAGAGTCCGAGTTGGGCTTTATCGCATCATCTATGAGATACAACACGCCGATCTTGTGGTCCAAGTAGTCAAAGTTGGCCATAGATCTAATGTCTATAAAGGCAAGTAAATTTTTACTGCCCTCGACAAAATCCTATCAGCCATAGGTCACATACTCCTTCATCTCATTAGTATCCAAATGCGGAATACTATTAAACCCAGTCATATTCATCTTTTTGGTATTAAAAAAGAAATGGCTAATCGCGGTGTTCTTATACTGCAGATTTAAATCAAAAATATTCTCATCGGGAATACCCAATACTAATCCCACAAATGCACTAATAGACCCACCAGAGCCAATGGCTAAAATACTATTACTCGTGCTAGCCATAGCTTGAATTTGCTGCTGGGCATCTAATACCCTGCCTTTAAATTCGCCCCAGGTTTCAGGTACATTTTCGATTTTATCTTGCGCCCATAGGGTCAGTACCTTGCGCAGCAAGCGAAAATGATATCGGTTATCGTTTGGATTATCAGCAATGGCTTGAAAAATAGGGTCATCGCCATTGGTATTACTGTAGGACGCTATCATGGCTTGGAAGTTATATTCATTAAGCCCCGGCAATACCAAACGGCTGCTCCCATCGATGCCCATACCTGCACAGATACCATTCATTGTTTCGTGATGGCGCACCATATCGCCCACCACTAAGGCATCAAACTTCATGCCACGCATACCCATATAGTCGCCTAACCAGCGCGACTGCTTGTGGCCTAGCTCTGAGAGCTGATCGTAATTGGCAGCACCAAATGAGGCTTGGGCGTGACGAACAAGGTGTAACTCACTCATGGGGTCTTCCTGCGGGGTGTTTGTTGATTTTTATGCGGTTATTTAACCTGAGTTTTGGGGTGATGGATAGTTGGGACAGGGTATATGGGAAATTTATCTAGCTGATAATGCCTGCTGTTATTTTCTGACAAAAAGTATTATTACGCTGCTATTTTTACCAAATACAATAAAAAGAAGTTAGCAATGTCCGAGTATCAAGCGAGCGTTATTTAGAATCGCCCCGAAAGCGAAGCCTTTATTGATAACCCAATCGGAATTATGGCGAAAGATACCGAGGGCAAACTATCACTGACTAAGGTGACTCTGCGTCCCAAGGTGGTATTTTATAATGAGCAGCAGCCAAACTTTGAACAGCTTGGGAAGATGCATCATCAATCTCATCAGCAGTGCTTTATCGCCAATTCAGTTAAAACGGAAATTGTCACGGGCATCACTCACTGAATTGAGCTATTAGCCAATATTCATATTGATTTAGATCTAAAGATCAATGACCTTGCGATCGACGTCATTGGTCGTTTTGATTAAGGAATGCAGTTACGCAGACTGACTGACGAAACTTCGCGATATAGATTGTTCGGTATGCTGAACGGCCATTTTTAATCAATTAAACGCTGCCCCCCAAGCGTAAAAATAAACCCAAAACCCCTATAAAAATTAGTCACTTAGGCGTATACTCCGCCGCCTCTCAATCCGGGGCCTAAACTCCCCAAGCCACAGGTAAATTAATGTCATCCGTTGACTTCGAATCACTGGGTCTTTCCGCCCCCGTTCTCAAAGCTGTTAAGCAACTCGGCTACGAGCAACCCTCCCCTGTTCAGGCGCAGAGTATCCCTATTCTCTTGGCGGGGAAAAACCTGCTAGGTACCGCCCAGACTGGTACTGGTAAGACTGCAGCCTTTGCGCTGCCGTTTTTGAGCCAGCTGGATGAGAAACAAAAAACACCGCAAATTTTGGTGCTTACGCCGACTCGCGAGCTAGCGATTCAGGTAGCTGAGGCATTCCAGAGCTATGCAAAACACATTAAAGGGTTCCATGTTCTGCCTATTTACGGTGGCGCCGATATTGCTGGCCAGCTGCGTGGTTTAAAGCGCGGTGCTCAGGTTGTTGTGGGTACACCTGGTCGTATGCTTGACCATTTGCGTCGTCGCAGCCTCGATCTTAGCCAGGTGCGCGGGCTTATTCTTGATGAAGCCGACGAAATGTTGCGCATGGGCTTTATTGATGATGTTGAAACTATTCTGGCGCAAACGCCTAGTGACTGTCAGCGTGCACTGTTCAGTGCCACTATGCCGCCCGCCATTCGACGCGTTACGACCAAGTATCTCGGTGATGCTGAGACGGTTAGCATTGAAGCTAAAACCAAAACGGTCGAGCGTATTGAACAGCAGTATGTCACGGTTAAGAGTCACCAGAAGATGGATGCCCTTACCCGTTTCCTCGAAGTTGAAACCTTTGATGGCATGATTATTTTTGTGCGCACCAAGTCGTCTACCGTGGATATTGCTGAGCGCTTGGAAGCTCGCGGCTTTAGCTCTTCTCCATTAAATGGCGACCTAAGCCAGGCACTGCGTGAGCGCACCATCAACCGCTTAAAGAAAGGCCAGATTGATATAGTTGTGGCCACTGATGTTGCTGCCCGCGGTTTAGATGTTGAACCTGTCTCTTATACACATCTGACGCT
>CAJXVK010000085.1 GCA_913060735.1 uncultured Cellvibrionales bacterium | reverse complement strand
CAGCACGGCCATGGCGGCGACTATGTGGCTGCCCTAAAAACGGCCGGGGCTCAGAGCTGAGCGCCAAGACCAAAACAGTAAAAACCATGCTGGGGTATCTGTTTACCCTGACTGACAAATACAGTCCCCATCGCTTTACCCGCAAATCTCTATCCAGCATTTTTAACTACCTGCCCATTAACGGCCAGCTGTCTACCTCTGGGCAACCCACCGAAGAGCAGTTCGCGAGCATCAAGGCCGCTGGGTTTGATGTAGTGATTAATCTAGCCCCGCATGATACCGAGAACTCCCTGCGAGATGAGGCCGCCGTGGTGGACCAGTTAGCTATGAACTATATCCATATACCAGTTAATTTTTCCAAGCCCTCGGAAAGTAAATTTGGACTTTTTATTGATGCGATGGTGCAGTCAAAAAATAAGAAAATCTGGCTTCACTGTGCCGCCAACATGCGCGCATCTGCTTTCCTATTTCGCTACCGCCGGGATATTCTTAAAGAGGACGCCACCACTGCCAAACTGGATCTGGACAAAATCTGGCAACCACTGGGCGTATGGGCGCAATTTATTAAGTAATGACATAAGCCCCCAAATTCTGTTATACATTAGTCGGCAGTTTCGATAAAACTAAAATAAGAGGTACAAAATGAAGTTTCTAGACAACCTATTAAATGGGCGTGAAGATCAGGCCTATGCACTGCTCAGAATTGTTACCGGGTTTTTATTTATCTGGCACGGTGCACAAAAGCTGTTTGATTTTCCAAAAGAGTTTCCCTATCCGCTAAACCCATTAATGTATTCAGCCGGCACTATCGAAGTAGTGGGCGGCATATTGGTTATGATTGGTTTATTCACCAGACCAGCGGCCTTTATTTGCAGTGGTACCATGGCGGTAGCGTACTGGATGGTTCACGGCTTAAATAATATTCACCCCATGTTAAATGGTGGTGAACTTGCTGCACTGTACTGCTTTGCATTTTTATTTATTGCAGTGCGGGGCTCAGGTATCTGGAGCCTTGATAAGTAAATACCTCCGAGGCAAGGACGCCATACATATTTTGTAATGACTAAGGAAAGCCAATGAACATTTACTCAATAGCGTCAGCAATTCCCCTGATGGCACTGTGCGGATGCAGTGCTAAAGGGGCTTATAACTCTCGGCAATCTAGCGAACACATAGAGTGCAGAAAACAGCCGCCGCCAGCAGATCAGAAATGTTTAGAGCACACACAAAACCTACGATGAATATATGCGTGAGCGTGAAGAAACGTTCAAAGACCAATGCTGTCGTTGCCACTATTATCTGAGGAAATTAGACACTGCCAACTGTGTCTGCCCAAGCTTCCCAATGGAGTGCGGCCAGTATTACAAGTTAACCACCAGGCCAAATTCCTTATCGCTGGCCAAGCACCGGGGCGGCGGGTGCATGCCTCAGGGATACCTTTTGATGATCCCAGCGGTGACCGCTTAAGGTCATGGCTGGGGGTAACCTCTCAGCAGTTTTACAACCCTGAATTGTTTGCCATTGTGCCTATGGGGTTTTGTTATCCGGGTAGGGGTAAATCAGGTGACCTACCACCGCGACCTGAGTGCGCGATCACATGGCGAGCCAAGTTATTGGCGCAGCTACCTAATATTCAAACCACATTGGTGATTGGGAAATATGCCCATGATTATCACTTTGGTAACAAAAACCAGACCGTCACTGAACTTGTTAGAGACTGACACCAGTACTGGCCAACTAAAATTCCTCTGCCTCACCCCAGCCCAAGAAATAATATCTGGCTGCGCAAGAATCCATGGTTTGCGGCAGAGATTCTTCCAGAAATCCGAAAGCACATTAGCACTCTACTGATGACTATGCACAACCCACCCCATCCAGACGAATTTATTCGCTCTACTTAAGATGCCCCCGAGAGGCCTGAGCTGTCGATTTCTGGCAGAGTGGCACCATCTACTTTAAACCGCATATTGAAATCGCAAAGCGGGATCAGCCCTGAAATGGCGTTGCGCCTATCCAAAGCTCTTGGCCGCAGCCCCGAAAGTTGGCTCGTCATGCAAAATGCCTACGACCTCTGGCAAGCAAAACAGACGGTTGAACTGGACAAAGTTCATAGCGTGAAATTGGATGCGGCTTAAGATTGCTAAGATCCTTCGCTGCGTTCAGGATGACAGGCGTTTGGCGTCAGCATGGTTCATGGTTAATATCCAGAGCGAGAAAACCCTCAATATTAAATTTCGCTAAATAAATCAAAGCAATGCTGCGAAGACACTGGCGATCAGTCAGACTCCGCTTATGGTTTTATGATTTTCAGATAAAGCGAATACCTGTTTGAGCGCAGCGAGTTGTATGAGTGCTGAAAACTATAAAATCATGGAGTCGATCGCCAGTGTCTTCGAGGCATTGCCTGCCCCGCAGCAAGAGATCCCTAGCATCTCAGGATGACACCCACTCCATAAAGTGCTCCAATAGCCTCATAAAAAAACAACAAGAGATAGCCATGCAAGTATCCCCTTTCAAAAACTGCGGTGCCGTTGTAAGCAACCTGCAATTAGCCACCATGACCGATACCGAGCTGGTCGAACTCCGCAACGCGTTTACCGAATATGGCTTACTGTTTTTCCGCGATCAGGATTTACCACCACAGGAGCATCTGCGTTTTGCCAATCGATTTGGCAGCATAGTGGTCAACAAATTCTTTAAGACTAGTGCCGACTCACCCCAAATTGCTGAGGTGCGCAAAGAGAAAAACCAGCAGACCAATATTGGTGGAGGCTGGCATACAGATCATTCCTACGACGATATTCCCGCCATGGGCTCTATTTTGGTAGCTCGCACTCTACCCAAGACTGGCGGTGATACACAGTTCGCCAATTTAGCTGCGGCCTATGATGCGCTTCCCAGTGATTTAAAGACCAAGATTGAGGGCCTGCGTGCCATCCATTCAAATACCCACCTGTATGGGGAGAACGGTCTCTATCGGCTCACAGATCTCAACGAGCAGCTGGGCGGTATGGATCGCGTGGGCGATGCCACACACCCTGTGGTGATCAAGCACCCAGAAAGTGGCCGAAAAGTGCTGTATGTAAATCCTGGGCATACTATTCAGTTTGAAGGCTGGGATTTTGCCGAGAGTCGCGCTCTATTAGACGAGCTCTATGCCCATGTGACACAGCCTCAGTTCACCTGTAGCTTTAACTGGCTGCCAGGCTCAGTCACATTTTGGGATAATCGCTGCACCTGGCATCAAGCCAATAATGATTATCAGGGCCAGGCGCGATTAATGCACCGTATTACCTTAGCCGGTTCAGCCCTAGATGCCGCTTAATAGATTGCCACTACGGCGGCAAAATCTGCAATAATCCGCCCATGCCTGCAATGCGTAAAAAATCAGACCTGCCCAGCAAGATCTGCCCCATCTGTGAACGCCCATTTACCTGGCGCAAAAAATGGGAGAAGGTCTGGGACGAAGTGCGCTATTGCTCAGTTCGCTGTAAATCTAACGCTAAAAAACAATAAGTCCCCAACACTATGCCAATCTCCCATAACACTGATGTTTTAATTATTGGCGCTGGCCTTGCCGGTCTCAGCGCAGCTAATGATCTTCGGCAAGCAGGCCGCAAAGTCTTGGTGATCGACAAGGGTCGAGGCTTAGGCGGGCGCTTAGCGGGTCGGCGAATTGGCGATGCCACCTTTGATCATGGCGCGCAATTTTTTACTGCCAGAGAATCTAGGTTTAAAGCTGCTGTTGAAGGCTGGATTAAAGCAGGGGTAGCGGAAGAATGGTACAGCAGCTACCCCGGCCAACCCAATGGTCACCCAAGATATCGCGGGGTACCCACCATGACTGCTGTCGCAAAATTTCTGGCTACAGATATCCATGTTATGCGCACCACCAGAGTAGATAGCATTGGTCAGCAAGGGAATGGCTGGCTAGCTGAGTTGGATAATGGCGAAACAGTCAATGCCAAGGCAATGCTGATCACCTCACCCGTACCTCAAACCATTGATCTACTCGCCACAGGTAATATTACTGTACCCACAGATAAACAGGCTCGCCTAAATCGTATCCAGTACGAAAGCTGTATCGCCGTTATGGCTATTCTCGATGGGCCTACGGCTATCGAAAGTCCCGGCGCGATCGCACTGGAAGATGGACCGATTGCCTGGATTACTGACAATCTGCAAAAGGGCGTATCTAAAATACCGGCGGTCACTATTCATGCGAGCGGTGAATTTAGTGCCGAGCATTTAAGCCATGATCGAATGGAGATTGGCCAGCGACTCATTGATGCTGCAGGCGTTTACCTTGGCGATGCTAAGGTGACAGAGTATCAGGTACATGGCTGGCGCTATAGCAAACCCACCATTGTCGACGATGCACCCTGCATACTGCTGAGCGAAGCGACCGACTTGCCGCCACTGGCTGTTGCTGGCGATGCTTTTGCCGGCCCCAGATTCGAAGGCGCTGTGCAGTCAGGCTGGGCCGCCGCCAAAGCTCTAATGAATACCAGCAAATAAAACACCGCTATAATGGCTGCTGACTCAATGAATAAGCAGCACAGCCAATGACCGATCTCTATACCCGCAGTGGCTCTACCTGCGAACTCTGCACCAGCACCGACAATCTGTCCGCCTATGCCATTCCACCAAACAGTGATGGCAGCACTGAGCAGTCATTATTAGCCTGTGACATTTGTAACGACCAAATCAATAATCCTGACAAGGTTGACGTGAATCACTGGCGCTGCCTCAATGACAGCATGTGGTCGCAGGTCCCAGCAGTTCAGGTGATGGCCTGGCGCATGCTCTCCAGACTCAGCGCCGAAGGCTGGCCGCAAGACCTGCTAGATATGCTGTATCTGGATGAAGAGACACTGGCATGGGCGCAATCAGACAGTAGCGATGATGAAGATACTGTCACTCATAAAGACAGTAATGGCGCAGTGCTGGCCGCGGGTGATACCGTCACATTGATCAAAGATTTGGATGTTAAAGGCACCAGTTTTACCGCTAAACGAGGCACAGCAGTACGCAATATTTCATTGGTAGCAAGCAATGAAGAACATATAGAAGGCCGAGTAAACGGCACACAGATTGTAATACTGACCAAATTTGTAAAGAGGGTAAACTCATGACACAGACAGAACAAGAACTGCGAGTCCAGCTGGCGGCCTGCTACAGAATCTTCGACCATATAGGTTGGAGCGAAATGATCTTTAACCATATTACCGCTAAGGTTCCAGGGCCCGACCACCATTTTCTGATCAACCCCTACGGCCTGCACTACAGCGAAGTCAAAGCCTCCAACCTGGTCAAGGTTGATATCGATGGCAATATTGTTGAAGACACCGATTACGCCGTAAACCCGGCAGGCATTATTATTCACACCGCTATCCACGCTGCGCGCCCGGATGTGCCGTGTATTGCCCACACCCACACCAATGCTGGTATGGCAGTGGCCTGCTCTCAGGAAGGTTTGCGTACCGATAACTTTTATTCCGCACTATTGCATAACCGAATTGCCTATCATGACTTTGAAGGCATCACTGTAATGGATGACGAAAAACCGCGCCTGATCGCTAATTTGGGCGACAAAAGTCTGATGATTCTGCGCAATCATGGGCTATTGGCCGGTGGCCGCAGTATCCCAGAAGCCTTTATAAATCTATGGGCCATGGAGCGCGCCTGTGAAGTGCAAGTAGCAGCAGATTCCACCGGACGACCCAGTATTCCCGTTAGCGATGATATCTTGGCCAAATCCGAACAGCTGATGGCCATGCAAGCCATGGGCGGCCCAGCGGGCGAACTGGAATTTAAAGCCTTTACGCGATTGATTGAAAAAATCGACCCTTCATACAAGGACTAATACTTAATTGATACAACCAAGAATGAAGATGATGAAGATAAAACCGTACCTACTTATTGCCTGTGCCCTGTTACTGCTAACCAGTTGCGACAATACACCAGTGCCAGAAGACGCCATTACCTCTGAGACCGGTTATACCGATGTAACCGGCGTCAAGCTGGCAATAGGTACTGCGGCACCAGACTTTGACCTGCAATCCCTCAATGGCGACTGGGTAGCACTGTCTGAGCTGCGCGGCGCCAAGATTTTAATGATTTTCTATCGCGGCCACTGGTGTCCATTCTGCGTCGGTCATTTACAGGATATTCAGACCATGCTGCCAGAACTTGAGCAACGAGGCTATCAGGTACTCGCCATCAGCCCGGACGATGCCACCGATATGCAAAAGATGGCCGACCGCATGGACCGGCCCTATCAATTTTTGTCGGATGCAGGTCTTAAAGTCACTGACCTATATGGCATTCGGAGGGACGAAGAACTGCCCCACCCGGCAATGATATTGCTTGATGGTCAAGGGCTGGTAAAGTGGTTCTATATTGGTGAAGACTATAAGACACGACCCAGTGCGACGCAGTTGCAGCAGGTGTTAGATCGGTTGTATCCCTAGTATAGCTGCGAAAATAAAAAACGCCCCTTTTAAGGGGCGTTTTTTATGGCCTATTTAGAATTTTTACAGGAGCCTTCACTGTGCTCAGGTTACGCCATCAAATCCCGTGAAATAATCAGTTTCATAATCTCATTGGTACCGCCGTAAATACGCTGGATCCTCGAGTCGGCAAAGGCGCGACACACCGGATACTCCCACATATAACCCCAGCCGCCAAATAGCTGCAGACATTCGTCGGCCACCTTGCACTGGAGGTCGGTAGTCAGTAGTTTAGCCTTAGATGCAGTTACCGTGTCCAACTTATCTTCAAGCAGCAACTCGGTACAACGGTCGGTATACACCTCCGCACAGTCCACCTCGGCAACAAGTTCTGCCAGCTTAAACTGGGTATTTTGAAACGACGCAACGGTGGTCCCAAAGGCTTTACGCTCTTTGGTGTACTCGACTGTGGCTTCAAGTATTGCCCGCGCATTGGCAACCGCACCCACAGCAATAGACAGCCGCTCCTGAGGTAGGTCTTGCATCAGATAAATAAAGCCTCGGCCTTCCTCACCTAGCAAGTTCTCTTTGGGGACTTTTACGTCTTGGAAGAATAGCTCTGAGGTGTCTTGTGCTTTTAAGCCCAACTTATTCAGGTTTTTACCTTTGCTAAATCCAGGCAAGTCCGCTTCGACTAGAAATAGGCTGATACCTTTAGAGCCTGCACTGGTGTCGGTTTTAGCGACCACAATCACCAGTCCTGCTTTTTGGCCATTGGTAATAAAGGTTTTGGAACCATTGAGAATATAATGATCCCCGTCCAGTACTGCCGTGGTTTTGGTGCCTTGCAAATCTGAGCCTGCACCTGGCTCAGTCATCGCGATCGCAGTGATCAATTCACCAGTAATACAGCGAGGAAGGTACTTTTTCTTCTGTTCCTCACTGCCGTAGCGAACAATGTAGGGCACAGTAATATCATTGTGGAGTGTCCAGCCCAACCCCGTGCAACCAGATCGGCCGATCTCTTCGTTGACTATGCAGTTATAGAGAAAGTCTGTCCCCACGCCACCGTATTCCTCCGGTACCATCGGACATAAAAAGCCCTGCTCTCCCGCTTTTAGCCAAATCTCATCGCTGACCATGCCGTCTTTTTCCCACTGTTCATGGTTGGGCATGCCTTCGGCTTGGATAAATTTGCGCAAGGAATCACGAAACATATCGTGTTCGGAGTCATAAAGGGTTCTTGGAATCATAATCAAATTCTCTCATTTCGATTTTACATATTAGCAAGGAGGCTCCGTAAAGGCAGTAACCTTTGAAGAGTACTGGCTGGGCTTTTAGTGACTACCACATTCTCGCAGATACTCCGCCGCATGCTTAAAATTGATAGCCAGTAATCACAAAAACAATGATTCCTAGGCCCACAGTCCAATAAATATTAGAAGTTTTATAAGCGGCTGCCGTGGCAGCAATAGCGCCCCATAGATAAGGGTTGCTAAGGCTAGTATCGAACTGATCATTATGCACAAAAAGGATCGGCATACAGATAGCCATAAGCACGGCCGGCCCACTAAAGCTAAGTAACTGCTTAATATTGGGACCTAAACGCACCGGTAACTTGCCCTCGAGAAATAAATAGCGCGTGCCAAAGGTAACACAGGCCAGCAATAGAATCGTTATCAGGACCATGCTTGGCCTCTCAATTTCTGTACGCAAAAGCCTGAGCACATGGCCATAAGCGCAGCGCAGACTAATCCTAGCTCAAACCCCCACAGGGTGAAGATAACCGAAGACACACCAGCCACCAGTACCGCAACCAATGTGGCCAGGGTTTTAATTTCAGGAATGATCAGCGCAATAAAGGTGGCGGCAATGGCAAAATCAAGGCCCAGTTCGGTGAGGTCAGGCAGCGATGCGCCTGCCACTATGCCGATAAAGGTCCACAGATTCCATGCTAAATAGAAGCTGCCCCCAGCGCCCAGCGCATAATAGAGACGAAAGCGATTTCTGTAGGCACGGCGATCACCTGAGAGCGCAAATAGCTCATCGGTCAACAAAAACCCAAGACTCAATCGCCAGCACAATGGCTTTGGGCTCAGCCTATCCCTGAGGGTCAAGCCATAGAGAAAATGTCTGGAGCTAATAATAAATGCACTGAAAAGAACCGTGAACAGCGAAGCGTTGTCGGCAATTAATTCGACAGTCACAATTTGCACGGCGCCGCCAAAAATAATAGCAGAGAACATCTGTGCTTCCAGCCAGCTAAAGCCTCGCTGAACCGCCAGAGAGCCAAATAGAATCCCCCAGGGCAGCACCGCCAAACTCAGGGGTAACATATCCACCGCGCCTTTTTTAAGCGCGCTAAGCAGTGCCAGCTGTCGAATGTTCATCCTGAACGCT
>CAJXVK010000084.1 GCA_913060735.1 uncultured Cellvibrionales bacterium | reverse complement strand
CACTAGATCGCTCGTCGGCAGCGTCAGATGTGTATAAGAGACAGGGCTCTATGCGCCGACTGCCGGCATTGCGAAAACCAATTAAAAAACGACCATCTTTAGCTCTCTGTACCGCCAACCTAGCTCTGCGCCTGTAACCCCACTGAGGGGCACTTAAAGCGGGCAGCACTCGCTGTGGCGTCAGACCGCCACGTTGCAAATTAGATAATAGCTGCTGTTGTTTAAATTCAAGTTGTTGCCGATGATCAAGATGTTGCAAACTACAACCACCACATCGGGAGAAATGTTTACAGCTGGGTTCCACCCGGTGCTCAGAGGCGGCGATAATCTCGGTGATGCGGCCTTCATCATAGTTACGCTTTTGATTGTTGCGCCGAAACACCACTTTTTCAGTGGGCAGCGCGCCATCAATAAAACAGGTTTTGCCATTAATACGCCCAATACCTCGACCGTCATAACTGAGGTCGATAATCTCGCAGTTGAGGGTTTGCTTGTCGGTCATGGTCTTACCTTGTTTTTTTATTGGGCACTGATTGGATGGTTATTAAATACAGGTTCCCTGTGTATTGGCCGCGATGGTAGCAGAACAACACAACCAACCCGACATATGAATTACAGCTCTGGTCAATTCTAAGCACAACTAGACAGGTAAATAGAGCGTAGGGTCATCAGCTAAAAGAACCACCCACAAAAGGAGAAATGATATGGGCATAGGAAACACCTCACAACAATGGGGCTGGCTAAGTAAAACATTGCACTGGCTAACCGCTGTACTTATATTTGTTCAGATACCGCTGGGCTTTTATGCCGAGAGCTTAAAACTATCGCCTTTAAAAATGGATATCTTTGTCTGGCACAAGTCTCTCGGCATACTGGTTTTTTTATTGCTGATACTGCGCTTACTGTGGCGGATTAAGGGCACTATTCCCAAAACAGTTGGCGCCAGCCTAATACAACAGTATCTTGCCCAAGCAGCCCATTGTCTGCTCTATGGCCTGATGGTTTTACTGCCAATCTCTGGCTGGATAACCTCCTCAGCGGCAAATATACCGATTAAATTATTCTGGCTAATTCCACTGCCAGCCCTAGTTGGTCCAGATAATGCACTTAAATCTCTGGCCGCTGAAGTCCATGAAATCAGTGTGTTTGTGCTTTTGGCTGTTCTAATCTTGCATATAGGTGCAGCTCTCCATCATCATCTGTTACTGCGCGACAATACACTTAAAAGAATGTGGTTTTAATGGTGCATCCAACGAGGAATTTACGGATGAAAATAATTAGATTTTTGGCGGGCTTATTTTTCTTATTGAGCTTCCCTGCAGTCTCGGCAACAGACTGGCAGTCAGACTCAGCCAATAGCCATTTATACTTTGCACCCAGCTACGAAGGCATGGCCATTAACGGCGCCTTTAAACAATTTTCAACGACCTATCAAACTGACTCACAGGGTCAGCCAGACAGCTTGAGAGTGAATATTGCAATCACCAGTGCTGACTTGGGTAACAGTGACCTCAATGAAGCGATTGGCGCAATAGACTGGTTTAATATTTCTGACTTTCCTCAGGCGCAATTTATCAGCGAGGAATTTAGCCACAGCGGCGACGGGGCATTTTTGGCTAAGGGAACTCTTCAGCTTAAAGGATTTAAAAAAACTATTACTGTTCCCTTTCGCTGGCAAGCTCTTTCTGAAGACAGCGCATCAATGACCGGGGAACTAATATTGAGCCGCAATGATTTTTCCATCGGCACCGGTGAGTGGGCAAGCGGCGAACAGATAGGTCTGGCGGTCAAAGTTTGGTTTGACGTGGTTTTTACAGCCAGTAAAACTCACCTATGAAAAACTTAACCACGCTACTAACGAGTCTTATTTTTTTATCTAGCTGTGCGGTTCAGCAAGACTATACAGCCAGTCCAGATCATCCTTCTGACTTTCCTAACAGCCTCTATCTGCAATCAGACGCAGACTTTGAGGTGTATAAAGTCGACAGCGATTTATCAAGAATTCTGATCCGTGTTTATCGCGGCGGCCTGATGGCAAAACTAGGGCACGACCATATTATTGCCAGCCAGAATATGCAGGGATATATCCGTATTCATAAAACAACTGGAGAATGTCGCGCTGATTTTTATGCACCACTGGAAAGTCTCGATGTGGACAATGAAATATTTAGAGCGGCAGAAAATCTAGATACTACACCGTCGCAAGCAGATATTATCGGCACTAAAAAAAATATGCTAAAAAGTCTGGAACAGGCGCAATTTCCGTTTGCCCAACTGCACAGTAGTGACTGCTCTCCAGCACTATCCGCTGAGACAACAGGCGTAACACTCAGCCTTCATGGCGTAACTCGGGAACTCCAGTTGGAAATCAGTATCGAGCTTTCTAAAGAGCAGCCAATAAGGCTAAAAGGCGGTTTTTCTATTCTGCAGACTGACTTTGGTATCGAGCCCTTTTCTATTATGAATGGTTTGATAAAAGTAGAGGATAGGCTTGACCTAAGCTATTCCATTATCGCCACAAAGCTGGCTATTTAAGTGCTGAATATCGAGGAAAGAATACGGCCATTAACAAAAAACAATTCTTTTCTAAACAGCTCCATCTCTTGTATTTACAGCAGCCTGACAGGCGCTTCTAAAGTGCATATTGCGCAGGATGCTAATTAAAGGCGCGAATATTTAAATGCCTAATGATCTAGACCATGTTTGAAGATTTTTATGTTGTGGATTACCTATACGCGAACTGATTACCAGGCAATCGACTTGCCGTCCCAATCCAAATAAGAAAGCTGTCCATCCACATCAGCCTGATCCATGATACCGACCAATCTATCGGCAACAAAGGCGGTCGAAAATAGATTTTCCTTTTTAACTGACCCCTGAAATGGTTTGGATAAAGGCGTGTCGGTAGTGCCCGGATGAAAAGAAATTAACTTAACGTTTTTGGCCCGCCGCGCATATTCCACAGCCAGCGTCTTAAGCATCATATTAAGCGCAGATTTTGATGTCCGGTAGGCATACCAGCCGCCCATTCTATTATCACCGATACTGCCTACTCTGGCACTGAGCGCGGCCACGACACAGCGCTGTTTACCCGCCAGAATCTTATGTAGGAGTTTGAGCCACAGCGAGGGTATAACCGTGTTGGCATGAAAAATTTCATGCAGGGCATCGGCACTAATATCTTCAAGGCGCTTTTCTGGCCAAATAGTATCGCTGTGTAGCACTCCATGACAGATACAAACTCGACTCAACGTGCCAGCGTAAGGTGCCAGCTGTGTCACAACATCGGCCATTGCCTGCTCGGTATAGTCGCTTTGAATCCAGACTAATCGACTACTGGAAGTCCAGTGGCCCGACAAGTCTTCAGTCCGTCCATTACGGCTGACCGCAATAACCTTATCGATGGAAGGGTCGGTGAGTAGCCGGGCAACAATTGCTTGACCCAAACCACCACCGGCACCTAATACCAGGGCATTGCGAGACTGCTCCCGAGTCATACTTTGTCAGCTCCAATAGCACAGGCCTCACAGCGCTCCTGGCCTGTCAGCAAGCGGGAAATCCGGTAGCGATGTTTAGCGAAGAACAGATAGCCGAAATCGGCGATCGGCTTAATTATCGGCCAGCGCAGTATTGCAACCCACTTGCGCTTGCCCACTAGCGCCCATGCCTGATAGGTCACATCCAATCCAAAGATAAGCGCACCATCGGCCAACTGGCCATGTAATATACGATCTGCCTCGCGTTGATCTATATGTGGAAAGCGCACGCCAAAATCAGCTGCATAAATATCTTCAAAGGCAATCTTGCCTGCGCTATCTAAACTATTGAGATGGCGCATCTCTGCAGCACAGAGAGGGCAACCGCCATCATAAAAAATGGTTAAATCTGTCATGTTTACAGTTCCTGAATCATCATAAATATAACCAAAATATGCCATAGAGCGACCACGACAGTGACTCTTTGGCGCATCAGCCAGTAGGCTCTATTGCTCTCGGCAGACAGCCCATTCACTATCCGTTCGGCCCAGATTACAGCCAAAAACCCCGCTAGTAGCAGGGTCACCGCAAAAATGGTCATTACAGGCGCAATATAGATCAGCAGTAAGCTAGCCCAGGCACTCAGTGCCAGTAGATTACTCAGTATAATTGCGGCATTGGTCAGCCGGCTCGCTTCGCCAGCTCGGGCAGTAGCCCAGAGGATACCGCATAAAAAACTGAGTATCACTGCGCTATAGGCAATAAACACATAGGGTGCATAGAGCCCAAAAACCGCTGTGCTCTGTAACCCAGCGCCTGATATAAATCCCTGCAACATTAACAGCGCCAGGAAGAGAAATGGCAGGGAGCCAAGATCACCCAAAAACGCGGTTAAATTGTAAGGTGCCGATGAAGGCTGAGAGTCTTGCTGTGGCATGGTTATTCACTATTTGTAGAGTCTAAAAGGTACGAACTGTATGCCAGTTTGGATGCATAACATGCCTTTGGAGATGGATCTAAATCAGATATTTTGGCGTAACTACGACAATCTCGTGCGAAAACGCAAAAATCCATTATATCGGTGAGTATTAATGCCCCATCACGTCGGCCTGTTTCTGTTTAACAACGATTTACGTGTTGACGATAACCCAACGTTAGCTAGGGCTGCTGCTGAGGTTGACCAACTAATCTGCCTGTATTGCCTTGAATCAAGACAGCCCCCATCAAGCTTGCACGCACCCGGTTATTTGTCGCCGCAACGCCAGACCTTTCTATTCCAATCTCTAGCCGACTTGCACAACAGCCTTAGAAAGCTTGGTCAGCGGCTTGCTTTCAGTACAGCGTCTCCGCTCGATATTATTCCTCAGCTAATCACCCAACATGATATTAGCCAAATTTACTGCAGTGAAAATACCGGACACTACGAAAATCAGATCTGGCAGCGTTTGCTAAAACGTTATCCCATGATCAGCTTTACTCGCATCGCCAGCCATACTTTGTTTGAGCAAGCTGATTTTCCCTTCCCTCTCGCCGAGTTGCCCGATAGTTTCTCCAAGTTCCGTAAACGGGTTGAGCGGCTCGACATCAAACCCCCTATACCCCCTCTTAAGCAGCTGCCTCCCAGCCCAGAGCTTTCGGGATATTGGCCTGAGATCCCAGTTATTTTGAGCCATAGCATGCTGTTTAATGGCGGTGAGCGTGAGGGCTTTGCTCATTTAGAGAACTACTTTGAACGCAATCTGGCCAGTAGTTATAAACAAACCCGCAATGGTCTTGATGGCATGGACTACTCAACCAAGTTTTCGCCATGGCTGGCCAATGGCAGCCTCTCTGCGCGGCGTATTCTGGGCAGATTACGCAGCTATGAGCGCGACGTAGAGGCCAACGATTCGACCTTCTGGATATACTTTGAGCTTCTGTGGCGCGAATACTATCAATGGTATGCCCACCGGCATGGCAAGCGTTTGTTTGATTTTAGCGGTATTAAAACCAGCAAACCGAAAACCAGCTTTTACCCTGAACGATTCCAAAAATGGTGTAGCGGTAATACCCCTTACCCCATAGTGAATGCCTGCATGAAACAGCTCAATAGTACGGGTTATATAAGTAATCGCGGACGCCAACTGGTGGCCAGCTGTTTTGTTCATGAGTTGGGGCTCGACTGGCGCTACGGCGCTGCCTATATGGAACAACAGCTCGTTGATTACGACCCCGCCTCCAACTGGGGCAATTGGCAGTACCTCGCCGGTGTTGGTGCAGACCCTCGCGGTCATCGCCGCTTTGATCTGGCCAAACAAACTAATATCTATGATCCTGAGCGAGCATTTATTGAACGCTGGGGTGGGGATAGCCATGATGGCTCACTCGACTCTGTTGATGCTGCCGATTGGCCAATACATAAAGCGCAAGAGTCCGTGCAATGACCCAGTTTCATACCCTGAGACTTATTCTAGGTGATCAATTAAATCGCCAGCACTCCTGGTATCAGCAGCAGGATGACGGGATTCTGTATCTGATCGCAGAATTACATCAGGAAGCTCATTACGTAACCCACCATATCCAGAAGCTGAGTGCTTTTTTTGCTGCCATGGAAGCATTTGCCTCCTCATTGCGCAGCGATCAACATCAGGTTAGCTATCTAACGCTGGATGACAGCGCTCAATATGCGAGCCTGCCCCAACTGCTTGAAGCGCTGTGCCAAGAGCATGGAGTACAGCACTTCGAGTATCAGCAGCCAGACGAATACCGCCTAGCGCAACAGCTGCAATCGCTGGATATCGACGCGCAGGTTGTCTGCTGTGACACTGAACATTTTTTACTGCCTCAGGCTGAAATCTCGAACTATATCAATGCCGGTAAACACAACCGCATGGAATCGTTTTATCGCAAAATGCGCCTGCGCTTTGATGTGCTAATGGACGGTAAGCAACCTCAGGGGGAGCGCTGGAATTTCGATGGCGAGAACCGGCAGAAACTTAAACCGGCTGATCTTGAGCTGGTACCTCAGCCCCTCTTATTTGCCAATCCAGTGGATAGCATTTTGCAGCGGATTGAGAAACATCAGATCGCATCATTGGGCTCTATGACCGAGCAGCTGCTCTGGCCAGTGAATGAGCAGCAAAGTCTGCAATTACTGGAATTTTTCTGCCAGCACTGCCTGCCCAATTTTGGTCGCTTCCAAGATGCCATGACGGGCAAGGGCGAGAATCGCTGGAGCCTCTACCATTCGAGGATTTCCTTCGCGCTGAATAGTAAAATCTTGCACCCGCTGCAAGTTATTGAGGCCGCACTGCGCCGTTTCGATGAACCTGATAGCCCGGTGGATTTAGCGCAAATTGAAGGTTTTATTCGTCAAATTCTAGGCTGGCGCGAATATGTCCGTGCCGTTTACTGGGCCAATATGCCTAACTATGCAGAGCGCAATGCGTTGGATGCAGAGCGCGACCTGCCAGATTATTTCTGGACTGGCAGGACTAAGATGTCCTGTATGAAGCAGGCCATTGAGCAATCTTTGGATTATGCCTACGCTCATCATATTCAGCGATTAATGGTTACCGGTAACTTTGCCATGCTGGCAGGTATTGACCCAGCACAGGTCGATAATTGGTATCTGGGTATTTATATTGATGCGGTTGAATGGGTCGAGATGCCAAATACTCGCGGTATGAGCCAGTTTGCCGACGGCGGGCTAATCGCCACCAAACCCTATGCCGCCAGCGGTAGCTATATCAATAAGATGAGTGATTATTGCAAGGATTGCCACTACAGCGTCAAAGAACGCTACACCGAGCAAGCCTGCCCATTTAACAGTCTGTACTGGCACTTTATGCAGCGTCACAGCGAAAAGTTCTCGAAGAACCCACGCACGGCATTGGCTTACCGTAGCTGGGATAAGATGGACAGCCAAGTGAAGGCAGCGCTACTGACGCGCGCTAAATTTTGCCTGGAAAATATCGAGCAACTTTAGAAAAGGAGCTGCTCTCCTCTAAACTATCTTCAGGGCTATGCTTAGTAAGCTACATCTCGAGGAGAGACAGTTACCGTGATATAGCTTGCACGCCTACCGCTCTCTTTGATCTGGACCGTTGCTACCCGTGCGCCCTTCTCAAAGGTCAGAACCGACACCTTTGATTGCACGCTGGTGACGCTGACCCAACCCGAGGTGGCCATATTTGACTGATAATAGGCAAAAGCAGTGTCCACATCCTGAACTGACTTAAGTACAGCGCGGCCTATCCAGTTAGCGCCCGTATTGAGCAGCAGAGAGTTTTCTATATCGACCGCATCATTTGCCGCAATAGGGATGTCAGCAAAGGAGTTGGGCACAAATATTGTGTCATCTCCCTCAGTTGCAGGATCTGCAACCTTACTTGGTGCCGCAGCGCAGCCAGCTAATATTAGGATGCTTGCCAGTAATCCGATTCGAAAATTTTGTTTCATTATTGTTATTCTCAGGCATTTAAGCTTTGAGAGTATAACCTCAGATTAGGGGTTTTGCAGCCCTAATCTAAGTCGATTATTGATATCACCACTAGGGCTGACTGATATCAATAAGCGCGTCGATGATGGTACTGTAATTCTCATAAAATTCGTTTGACGTACCAGACTCGAAGGTCACTGGTGTCGACACATCACCCTCTATACTAATAATTCCTAAAGAATCTAGAAACGCTGCCAGAGCAATACGAAAATCGATCGAGCCCAGCCAATTAATATACTTAAGCTTGCCCCAATCCTGCTTCGAACCCTTAGTTGGGTAATATTTGGTAATACGGGTAAAAACAATATCATTGGCACGATCAATAAAAATATATTGGCCAAATTTACCAGAGGCATTAAAGATAACGGCCCTGTCATCATGACTAGAAATCCACCAGTGCAAAGAATAACCCCGGTCCTGCGCAATGGTTGAACTATTGAGACTATCCCAAACTTTGCTAAAGGTTTCGTCGATAAATTGCTTGGAAATAATTTGCTCACCATTCCAGTTTCCACTGCGGGAAAATAACAATCCAAAACGTGAATACTGTCGTGCAGTGGTATCCACACAACAATAGGTTAACGGCGTACCAGCTGCATCTTGCCAGAGGGTCACATCATCAAGTCCGATTTTATTAAAGATACGTTCTCGCAGTAAGGTATCTGCAGCGGTACCTGTGACCTGCAACAAAATATCTGCCAGCAACATTGAGTTGACGTTATTATATTCGAACAACAGACCAGCCTCTTTCTCCACGCCCACATTACGTGCGTAATCTAGATGGTCGGAGGAAAAAAACATATTCTCATGTTCGTGCTCGGGAAACTCCAAGCCGCTGGTCATATTTAATAGATCACGCAGGGTAATATCTCTGCGTTCATCATTGAAATAGTCCAGATATTTTGCAACCGGATCGTCGAGGCTGTCTATCTCGCCACGATCAATGGCTGTCTCTTATACACATCTCCGAGCCCACGAGACCAGAGAGGATCTC
>CAJXVK010000083.1 GCA_913060735.1 uncultured Cellvibrionales bacterium | reverse complement strand
GAGATCCTCTCTGGTCTCGTGGGCTCGGAGATGTGTATAAGAGACAGGTTATATTGATAATTTAATGTAATTTATCGATATGGAACATCGTTTTTTGGCGCTTAAAACTGACTCTTAGCCCGCTCCAGTAGCGAAAGATTCAGAAACTTCAGCTCACTCAGCGTTTTTTCTGCATCGGTCTGATTCTGATTCACCGCCACTATAATCAACGCATGACTCAACTCAAGGTAGGTGCGCCCCAAGCGCTCCAGCTCATTGGCTTTGCTGCTTATATCCATACGCTTAAACATGCGCGCCATTGAGGTGATAATCAGCTCGTCATGGACCAGATCAAGCTCCTTTAACTCAGGCACCCCATACATAGCCTGTACCAGCGGCAGTAGGCCCTGCTGATTGGTATACACCGCTAGCATGCGCTCGACACTGCCCTCGACAAATCGTTTAACGCTATAGCTCTCGACCGGCTCGACCTCAAGCGCTTGCAGGGCCACATCCATTTCACCCACCCATTGCTCGGCGAGTGCGTACATGATGGCGTATTTATTGGGGAAGTAATGGTACAGCGTACCCACAGACACCCCAGCACGTTTGGCGACGAGGATGGTGGTGAGGTCATCTTGACCCACTTCTTCAAGTAGTTCGGCGGTAACTCCCAGTATCAGATTGCGACGCTCTTGCGCGCGCTTTTGCACAGGTTGAGCTCTAGATTCTGTCTTGCGTAGGCTTGTCATTAGAGGCGATCCTTCAGTGCGTAATAGAGCATGCCGGCAACCATACCAGGCCAGCGCAACAATGTGCCACCGGGAAACTTATGGGTCGGCAGGCTAGCCATTAAATCAAAGCGTTCGAGTTTACCCGAAATAGCTTCAGCAATTAGCTTGCCGGCAAAGGTGGCCGTTGGTACGCCATGCCCTGAGTAGCCTTGCATATACCAGATATTGTCGTCCACGCGGCCAAAATGGGGGAGGCGATTGAGTGTTATAGCTAGCGTGCCGCCCCAGCCATAGTCAATTCTGATGTCAGCCAGCTGCGGATAGACTTGCAGCATGTACTTGCGCACAAAGCCTTTGATATCTGATGGAAAGCCACGACGATAGTTCTCGCCACCGCCGAATATTAGGCGATTATCGCCCGAGAGCTTCCAGTAGTTAATTACAAAGCGACTGTCGGCCATGGATGTGTCCAGCGGTGCAACCTGCTGGGCCAGCTCATCCGAGAGCGGCGCTGTGGCTAATACAAAGTTATTGATCGGCATGATATAGCCATTTATTTTTGGCTCTAGCTTCTCAATATAGCCATTGCAGGCCAGTATCATTTCGCTGGCAGTGACCTGGCCCTGATCGGTTTTGACCACTACGGGCGTGCCTGAATAGCTCGTGACACGGGAGTTTTCATAGATCACCACTCCTGCGCGGGTAGCGGCTTCGGCCATACCTAACAGAAAGTTAAGCGGGTGAAGATGTTTTGAGGCGCGATCTACCAGGGCACCATGATAGGCCTGACTGTCGATGACCTCTGACAGGCGCTCTTTGGGCAAATAATCCAGTTGGTCGAAGCCATAGCGGTTATGCAGAAAGTCGACTTCCTCCTCTAGTTCCTGCTGGTATTTGGCACGATGGGCAAAGTGAATATTGCCATGTTTAAGGTCACATTTGATTCTGTGTTTTTGAATAAGGTCTTTAACCGTATCCACGGCCTCGAGGCTCATATCCCACAAGGTACTTGCAACCTCGCGGCCAAATTTGGCTTCAAGATATTGTTGGTCCTGACGCTGGCCAATACCCACATGACCGCCGTTACGGCCGGAGGCGCCAAAGCCAACCGTCTCAGCTTCGATAACGATCACCCTATAGCCGTGTTCTGCCAAATGAAGGGCGGAGGAGAGGCCTGTATAGCCTGCGCCAACCACGCAGATATCCGCTGCGTGCTGCCCCTCAAGCGATTCAAAAGCCAGGGATTTATTGGTACTGGCGCTGTAGTAAGAGCTCACATCATTACTCATTAGGTCATTCTCAGATTGACATTATGATGTTTTCGAACAATAATTCAATAATATTTGAACAATTATTCAACAATTTTTAGATAACCAATGCAAACAGGTGCTGTATGCAGTCGCAGACTGAGATAGAAAACTGGCTTAAAGAGAATCGAATCACCGAGGTAGAATGCCTAGTACCCGATATGACCGGTAATGCGCGGGGCAAATTTATTCCAGCTAAGAAATTTCTCAAAGAGGACAGCCGCTTGCCCGAGGGTATTTTGGCGCAGACGGTTACCGGTGAGTACTCAGACGATTATTGGGAGCTGCTGGATACCATTGATGGCGATATGCTTCTCGAGCCCGATGCCAGCACTGCGCGTTTGGTACCCTGGGCCAATGAGACCACAGGCCAGATTATTCACGACTGCTTCGCCAAAGATGGCACACCCCACCCTTTTAGCACCAGAGCTGTGCTTAAGCGGGTACTGGCACTTTATGAGAAAGAGGGCTTAACCCCGGTGATTGCCCCTGAGATGGAGTTTTATCTGGTTGAGCGCAATACCAACCCAGATATGTCGCTTAAGCCACCAATCGGGCGTTCTGGCCGACCTGAAACCGCCCGCCAGTCCTACAGTATTGATGCGGCCAATGAGTTTGAGCCCTTTGTCGAAGATATGTATTCCTATGGTGAAGCCATGGGGCTGGATATTGATACCCTGATTCACGAGTCGGGGGCCGCCCAGCTAGAAGTTAACTTCATTCACGGTGATGCCCTAGATCTGGCCGATCAGGTATTTACTTTTAAGCGCATGGTTCGTGAGGTTGCGCTTAAGCACGATATCTATGCCACCTTTATGGCCAAACCTATGGCCACTGAGCCGGGCTCGGCCAAGCATATACACCAGAGCGTGGTTTCGAGCGCCGATGGCAGCAATATCTTTGCGACCAACGAGGGCGAGTACAGTCAGGCGTTTTATCATTATTTAGGCGGCTTACAGAAGTACACACCCTATATGATGAGTTTCTTTGCTCCCAATGTTAATTCTTACCGACGCTTTACCCGCGAGGTCTCTGCCCCAATTAATCTACACTGGGGCTGGGATAATCGCACCACAGGGCTGCGCGTGCCTGATGCCAACCCTAGAAATTACCGCATTGAGAACCGTTTCCCCGGTGCCGATGTAAATCCCTATCTGTCTATTGCCGCTACCTTAGCCTGCGGTTATCTGGGTATGAAGAATAAAATTGAGCCTTCAGCCGCCTTTGAGGGCAATGCTTACGAGGCAGAGTTGGTGCTACCAAGGACGCTGGAAGAGGCGTTGCGTGGGCTGCAAGAAGACCAGGATATTATCGATCTGTTTGGCGAGAAATTTATTCAGCTCTATACCTCGATCAAGCTGGTGGAGTTTGAAGAGTTTAATCAGGTTATATCCTCTTGGGAGCGTGAGCACCTGCTACTAAACGTGTAGCTACTGATGGGTTACAGGGGGTTAATTTGCGCTTAGAATAGCCCTTTAATTACTTGAGTATCTCGTCGCCTATGCATTACATAGTTACTCCTTTATCGATTATCTCTCTGGCGTTATTACTTTTCTCAAGCAATAGCCACGGGGCTTCCTATGTGGGTACAGAGCAATGTGCGGGCTGTCATCAGCCAGAGCTGGCGCAGTGGCAGGGTTCTCATCATGACTGGGCAATGAAAGCAGCTACTGCTGAGACCGTGCTCGGTGACTTCAGTAACGCGACCTTTACTCATCAGGGCACGCGCTCAACATTTACCCGCAAAGACGGCGCATTTTATGTCAATACACAGGGTGCAGACGGCGAGTACCAGACCTTTAAAGTTGACTACACCTTTGGCGTTGAGCCTCTCCAACAATACCTAGTCAAGTTTGATGATGGGCGCATGCAGGCTCTGACGACGGCTTGGGATAGCCGTCCAAAAGAGCAGGGCGGGCAGCGCTGGTACCAGCTGATACCCAATGACATAGGTGGCCCAGGCGATAGCTTTCACTGGACTGGTACCTACTTCAACTGGAATACTCGCTGTGCCGAGTGCCATTCCACCGGGCTGGAAAAAAATTACTCCATGGCCACAGATACCTTTGCCACGGCTTGGTCAGAGGTTAATGTCGCCTGTGAGTCCTGCCACGGGCCAGGTTCTGATCATATTGACTGGGCCAGATCCAGTAATCAGGGCGATAATAATGGCCTGCAAGTGCAATACTCTAAGCAGCTTAACTGGGTGATCGCCGAGGGGATGAGTATCGCAAACCCCCAGGGCGATCCACATAGGGGAGCAACCACTGAAATTGAATCCTGTGCTGCCTGCCATTCTAGGCGCAGTAAAATCAGCTCAGCGCCAATTAATAATTACCCTAGAGACAAAACCTTTCTCGATCATTACCAGCTGCAGACCCTTGAACAGGGCCTCTACCATGCGGATGGGCAGATTGAAGATGAGGTCTACGTTTATGGCTCTTTTTTGCAGAGTAAAATGCACCAGCGTGGTGTGACTTGCAGCAACTGTCACAACCCTCACAGTCTTGAATTAAAGGCTGAAGGCAATGCACTCTGCGCTGGTTGTCATGCACCGCAAACCTACGATACGCCAAAGCATCACCATCATGAGCAAGCTGACAGCACCGGTGCACAGTGCGTTAATTGCCATATGCCAGCCACTGTTTATATGGGTGTGGATGCACGACGTGACCACAGTATGCGTGTGCCAAGGCCAGATATTACGGCACAGATTGACGCACCCAATGCCTGTAATATGTGCCATACCGACAGGGCCACAGACTGGTCTGTGTCGGCCATTGAAAGCTGGCTGGGCAAGAAGGTAAGCAAGCCTGAACTGGCCGCCCAGGCTATTTATGCGGCCAGAATCAATGCGCCAGATGCCAATCAGCAGTTAATTGATCTAGCCAATAATGCCACCATTAATGAGTTGGCCCGAGCTACGGCATTGGGGCTGCTTGAGAATTACCCCAATATCTCCAGTTATAGCACCGCCCAGCAGCAGCTTAAAAGCGATAAGCCACTGCTGCGCATAGGCGCTCTTAATGCACTGGCATTTTTACCACTGCAGCAGCGCTGGCAGAATATTTCGCCGCTGCTAAATGACCCAGTTAGATCAGTTCGATTGGAAGCTACCAAGCTATTAATGGGTATTGCTGGACTCGACTCGACTCAGCAAGCTGAGTTAGAAGGGCATATTGAGCGCTATATTGAAGCGTTAACGGTCAATGCAGATATGCCTAATGGGCAGCTTAATCTTGCCGCGGCCTATCTAGCTCAGGGTTCTTATCAAAAGGCTGAACAGGCCTACCAGCACGCATTAAAGCTCGATCCACAGTCGGTACCGGCAAGATTAAATCTGGCGGATCTCTATCGTGTTCAGGGACAGGAGACCAAGGCGCTCAAGCAGTTATTGCAGGCGCAGGCTGCCAATGCCAGTAATGCGACGGTACTTTTCAGTCTCGGACTGGCGCAGATTAGAGGCAAGCAGATTGCTTCGGCGTTGATTAGTTTGGAGAAGGCCTCAGGATTGGCCCCTGAAATAAGTCGCTATAGCTATGTCTATGGCATAGCGCTAAATGGTCAGGGTCGAGGCCAAGAAGCACTACAGGTGATGACACGTGCACTGACCGGCGATAGTCAGAATAGAGATCTACTGTTTGCACTGACCACGATTAATAGAGATTTAGGCAGGCTGGAAGATGCTAGGGACTTTGCCAAACGACTAGTGTTAGCATTCCCCGAAGATGGTGCTGCATTACAGTTGCGCGACGCCTTAAAATAATAGCTTGATCGAGAGCAGACCATGAAAACAAAACTTATAGCGGGCGCTCTTGGCGCTGAGATTAGCGGCATTGATCTAACGGAGAAGGTTACAGCAGATGATTATCGCGGCATAAGAGCACTGCTGGTTGAGCACGAGGTTATTTTCTTTCGCAATCAAAATATATCACCTGCCCAACAGCATGCATTGGCGTCATCCTTTGGCCCTCTGCAGAGTCATCCGGCCTATGCAACTCTGCCGGGCTTCCCAGCAATTACCGTTCTCGAAAGTACTGCCGATAAGCCTAGTAAAATAGAGTGCTGGCACAGCGATATGACATTTCGATTGCATCCGCCAATGGGAACTGTACTGCGTTCAAAGATTATTCCGGATAAAGGAGGCGACACCTGTTTTGCCAGTATGACCGCTGCCTATGATGGCTTGTCACCACAGATGCAGACTTTTCTAAGCGGTCTAGATGCGGTGCATGATTTTTCTTATGGCTTTAAAGAGAGCCTAGCCGAAGAGGGCGGTCGCGAACGTTTAGCTGGGGCGGTTGCTGATAACCCACCAGTGGTTCATCCAGTGATTCGTACCCATCCAGAAAGCGGTAAAAAAGTGATCTTTGTGAATGCACTGTTTACCACCCATATTGTTGGGCTGCCGGCCGATGAGAGCCGAGCAATACTGCAGTTTTTATACCAGCACTGCATTACGCCGGAGTATACCTGCCGTTTTTCTTGGGATGTTGACTGCATTGCCATGTGGGATAACCGCAGTACCCAGCATAAACCGATCAATGATTACTTCCCAGCCCATCGCAGCCTTGAGCGCATTGTGATCGACGGTGATAGGCCTTATTAGATCATGAGAGTTTAGATCCACCAGCATTATAGGATTTACTGCCGTCATTCAGTCCAGGTGGAACTCAATCCAAACAAAAATCAATCATCATTTTAGCCACCAAGGGCTGGTCGACCTTTTCTTGAAATGAGTCCATCGCCTTTTGGTATGTTTCTGGTGGATAGTTCTCACGGCGAAATTCATACAGTTCACTGCTGTAATCCGGGTAGAACTCGGGATGCCCCTGAAAGGTTAATATATGCTCGCCCAAACTAGTGGCTGCAATAGGGCAGATATCTGTGGAAGCCAAAACAACCGTACCTTCAACCGGCTTTGTGATCTGGTCTTGATGGCTGTAAATCAGGTTAAAGGGCTCAGTACCAAGAAGGTTTGAGCCTGTAGGGCTAGTCTTTTTAACCCCAAGTCCCCAACCTACCTTAGCCAGATCGGTTTCACCGCCCAGCGCATGGGCCACCATCTGATGGCCAAAACAAACTCCAACTAACTTTTTCTTGCGACTGTGAAGTGTTCTAACAAACTCAGCCAGCTGAACGATCCATGGTACATCCTCGTAAACGCTACTTTTGCTGCCGGTGAGAATATAGGCATCGACCTCATCTATCTCTGCAGGATAAACACCTGCATTAACCGCGTAGTTGGCAAATTCTAAGTCCACCTTTTGGTCGTCATTAACGGAACTCAGTAGCTGTTGGAACATGGCCGGATACTCACCATATTTTTCCGCCAAATGTGGCACCACATCATCTGCCTGAAGTATGCCTATTTTTAGTTTTACTGTACTTTCTGCCACTGAATGCCTTCACCTGTAATCTATTGTCGAAATTTTAGCAGATAGGCTTCAAGATCGCGCTTTATTTCGGGGCCATAGAGATATAAACCTATGATATTAGGAATTGAAATTAAGAATACCATGGCATCTGAAAAGTCTAATACGGCGCTCAGTTGAATCATGCAGCCAATCGCCACAAAACCACAGAAGACAGTTTTAAATATAAGCTGTGTCGCCGCGCCTTCACCAAATAAATAGGTCCAGCCCTTAAGGCCATAGTAGGACCAAGCTATGGTTGTTGAGAATGCAAAGAGTAGGGCGGCTATGGCAATAATATAGGGTGCCCAACTGATATGGTGAGCAAATGCGGCAGAGGTTAGAGCAATGCCCTCAAGCCCCCGACCTTCGTTTAGTAGGCCATTGGGGATTGCCGTAGTGACAATCACTAGCGAAGTCAGGGTGCAAATAACCATGGAATCAATAAAGGGTTCGAGCAGGGATACCAGACCTTCGGTTACAGGCTCGTCGGTCATCACGGCGGAATGGGCAATAGATGCCGAGCCAATGCCGGCTTCATTGGAGAATAGGGCACGCTGAAAACCAATAATAATAGCGCCGACCATACCGCCTTGGGCGCTGGTCCAAGTAAAAGCACTATTAACAATCAACGCTATGGCGCTCAGGAGATGCTCTGCACTCATGGCAATAATAATGATTGCTGAAACCATATAAAGGACTGCCATGGCGGGCACTATTCGTGATGCTGTAGTGGCAATGGAGCGAATGCCACCGAGAATAACCAACCCAACAGTACCTGCCATTAACAGACCAAATAACCAGCCGCGGCCATATAGATAGCTATCTTCGCCACCGGTAATACTCAACACCTGCACATAGGCCTGGTTGGACTGGAACATATTGCCAATACCCAAGCAGCCTATAACCAGCGCTAAGGCATAGAATCTACCGAGAAGCCTGCCTACTTTAGGCCAGTTGCGGTCGAGGAAAAAACGCTCTAGGTAATACATAGGGCCGCCAGATACAGAGCCATCGGCGTTGATACGGCGATATTTAACACCTAACGTACATTCGACAAACTTGGTGGCCATGGCTAAAAAGCCCGCCGTAAATAGCCAGAAGGCCGCGCCTGGGCCACCGATAGTGATGGCAACAGCAACGCCACCAATATTACCCACACCAACGGTGCCAGAAATGGCGGTGGATAGGGCTTTAAAATGGGAGATCTCACCGGGCTTATTGCCGCCGGCATGAGAGCCGCGCAGAATCCCAATAGCATGACTAAAGCCACGGAAATTAATCAGGCGTAGATAAAAGGTAAACCACAGTGACGCGATAGCCAGCCATAGTACGATAAGTGGAAAATCTTGATTAAAAATATGGATGCGGTAGAACACCACATCAGACAATACCTGTGCCAATGGCCGTATCAGAGCGTCTAGCTGTGAATCTACACTCATTTATTTCCCCTTAGTGCGAATAACTGGCTCGCCTAAAATTATAATTCACTTTAATATATTATTTTAACTAATTGATTTAATTAAACTTCTCTTTCTTTTCCAGACCGAGCACGCTCTTTCATATCTGACTGAATATAGACCTGATCTGTGGTACCCATGCTGGCATGGCCAAGATCATCGGCCATATGTTTAAGCGGTCTAGTCGCGATATCCTGCGAGGCACCAGTATGCCTAAGCCAGTGAGTTGTCGCCTCACGTAATGCCCTGTCTCTTATACACATCTGACGCTGCCGACGAGCGATCTAGTGTAGAT
>CAJXVK010000082.1 GCA_913060735.1 uncultured Cellvibrionales bacterium | reverse complement strand
AGAAAGGATTTTAAATCATCCAGCTCACTGACTTCAGCCAATCGATAACGAATCATTCTAGAAAAATTACTTGCGCTTCATCGCACCAAAGAATTCGGCATTGTTCTTAAAGCCTTTTAGCTTCTCAACCATAAATTCTGCAGCGGCGAGATCTTCCATATCATGCAGCAATTTACGCAGTATCCAAACGCGTTGCAATTCTGATTCGTCCATTAACAAATCTTCACGGCGGGTACCCGAGCGGCGAATATTAATGGCTGGGTAAACACGCTTTTCTGCAAGCTTGCGATCCAGAATTAATTCCATATTACCTGTGCCCTTAAATTCCTCATAGATAACTTCATCCATCTTAGAGCCGGTCTCAACCAGTGCAGTTGCAATAATACTTAGGCTGCCGCCATGTTCGATATTACGTGCCGCGCCAAAAAACCGCTTCGGCTTTTCTAGTGCGTGGGCATCAACACCGCCGGTAAGCACTTTGCCAGATGATGGGATAACCGTGTTATAGGCACGCGCTAAACGCGTAATAGAATCGAGCAGAATAACGACGTCTTTCTTGTGTTCTACCAGGCGCTTGGCTCTTTCAATAACCATTTCGGCAACCTGCACATGACGTGTCGGCGGCTCATCAAATGTTGACGCAATAACTTCACCGCGCACGGTGCGTTGCATTTCTGTTACTTCTTCAGGACGTTCATCGATCAGCAAAACGATAATAATGCATTCTGGGTTATTGCGAATAATCGACTGTGCGATATTCTGCATCATAATGGTCTTACCCGCTTTGGGCGGGGCAACAATCAAGCCACGTTGGCCTTTGCCGATGGGTGAAACCAAGTCAATGATACGACCGGTAATATCTTCGGTAGAGCCATTTCCCGATTCCAGTGATAAACGTTGATCGGGAAATAGAGGGGTAAGGTTTTCAAATAGAATTTTGTTGCGAGCATTTTCAGGGGCGTCGAGATTAATCTCATCAACCTTGAGCATAGCGAAATAACGCTCGCCATCTTTGGGCGGTCGAATCTTTCCGGCGATACCATCGCCAGTGCGCAGGTTAAAGCGCCTGATCTGGCTGGGTGAAACATAGATATCATCTGGCCCAGCCAAGTAGGATGCGCCGGCTGAGCGTAAAAAACCAAATCCGTCAGGGAGTATTTCTAAAACTCCGTCGCCATAAATATCTTCGCCGCTTTTTGCGTGTTTCTTTAATAGAGCAAAGATAATGTCTTGTTTACGTGAGCGAGCTAAATTATCAAGACCCATAGAGGCGGTCATTTCGATGAGTTCAGCGATAGGTTTTTGTTTGAGTTCAGATAGATTCATAGGAAGGATTGTTTCGGGTTGCTATAGGTTTAAGAAGGTATGGCGTAAGGCCATTTTTAAAAGATTGGGTAGATTGTCAGCCGCGTGTGGCGCAAAATCGTTGGTTCGGGGCGTCAGAGGAGGCGTGATTAAGAGGTAATGGTTGAATTATAGCGATGGATTCGCAAAGCGCAAGAAAAGTTTTGCGGCCCTGTAACCAGAGCCGCAAATATTTATACTAATCCGTCTACAAATTCTACTAGTTGCGTTTTGGAGAGAGCGCCTACTTTGGTTGCTTCAACCGAACCATTTTTAAATACCAGTAGAGTTGGAATACCACGCACGTTAAATTTAGCTGCGGATTCTGGATTACTATCGACATCAACTTTGCAGATTTTGATCTTGCCAGCATACTCATCAGCAACTTCGTTAAGAATGGGGGCAATCATTTTGCAAGGGCCACACCATTCCGCCCAAAAATCTACCAGTGCTGGGATGTCAGATTGCAGTACATCGGTTTCAAAGCTTGCGTCAGTGACGTGAACAATGTTGTCGCTCATTTTCAGGGTATCTCCAAAGAGTGGTGGTCGGTTTAATCGAATTATTTTTTAAGCATAATAGCATTGACGTCGGGAGCGCAACAATGGATATGCTCAATTGGCATAAAAGATTTAGACTATGACTGCTGGCACTGCAATGCTCGAGGAACCGCTCCTCAGTTGTGGGTCATACAGTACATAAATTCAAGATGGGGGACATATGTCTATTATTAAGTCTGTGCTGGTCGTTCTGATAGCTCTTATTATCGGCGCCTATTTTGTCCTAGATGGGCAGCAATATCTGTCTCTTGATTTTTTTCAGCAATATTATCAACAGCAGCCGCTGGCATTCGCGCTGATCTATTTTGTTATCTATGTTCTGGCCACGAGCCTGTCTCTGCCGGGAGCGGCGCTATTAACTATTATGGGTGGCATGATCTTTGGTCTTTGGGTGGGAGTGTTGCTGGTTTCATTTGCCAGTACCCTGGGTGCCACGGCGGCATTTTTGATGTCACGCTTTGTATTGCGCGACTGGGTGCAGGCGAAGTTCTCTAATTATCTAACAGCAGTTAATGCAGGTGTAGAGAAAGATGGCGTTCTGTATCTGTTTAGCCTGCGGCTTATTCCGCTATTTCCCTTTTGGATTATCAATCTGGTGATGGGACTAATGCCGATAAAGGTGCGTACCTATTATTGGGTGAGTCAGCTGGGTATGTTGGCGGGCACCTTTGTGTTCGTTAATGCCGGTGCCAGTTTGGGTGCGATAGATGAGCTGTCCGCTGCTGGGATACTAACGCCCAAGGTGCTGCTGTCATTTGCGCTGTTGGCGGTATTTCCCTTTATAGCCCGATATTTTTTGGCAGGCCTACAGCAGCGTAAAGCGCTCGCCGGATTTAAACGGCCTAAAACATTCGACGCAAATTTGTTAGTTATCGGAGCAGGAAGTGCAGGGCTAGTGAGCGCTTACATCGCTGCAACTGTCAGGGCAAAGGTAATGTTGGTTGAGAAGGCGAGCATGGGTGGTGACTGCTTAAACACAGGCTGCGTTCCCAGTAAGGCATTGATTCGCGCGGCCAAGTCCGTTAGAGACATTGAAAAGGCAAATAACTTTGGCATTAACGTAGGTGTGCCTGAGGTGGACTTTGCCGCGGTGATGGGCCGAGTTAAGGATGTCATATCAGAGATCGAGCCCCATGATTCGGTTGAGCGATTTACCCGTTTGGGCGTTGACTGTGTCGCCGGACAGGCACGGATTATTAGTCCTTGGCAGGTGGAGATTGATGGCCGCCAAGTGAGCGCGGAGAAGATTATTCTGGCTACCGGAGCAAGCCCGATTATCCCACCCATTCCCGGTTTGGCGGATACAGACCCCCTTACCTCCGAAAATCTATGGCAGTTACAGACATTGCCCAAAAGACTATTAATTATGGGTGGAGGCGCCATTGGTTGTGAGATGGCTCAGGCGTTTCAGCGATTGGGTGCGCAGGTCATATTGGTCGATGCTATGCCTCAGCTCTTGCCCAGAGAGGATGCCGATATGGTGGCAAGAGTCACCAAAACGTTGATTGATGAGGGTGTGCAGATAATAACTAATGGGGAGATTACCGCGTTTACTGCGCAGGGCCCCGAGCACCGTGCCTTTATATCAGGCTCTGATGGCAACCAGTTAACTGTTGAATTCAATCGCGTTCTGGTGGCCGTTGGCCGTCGCGCCAATACGTCTGGCTTTGGGCTGGAAGAGCTGGGGGTTGCAGCCAATGACAATGGAACTGTGGCGGTCGATCAGTTTTTACGCACCAGTTGCCCAACTATTTTTGCTGCCGGTGACGTGGCTGGTCCCTATCAGCTTACCCATGCCGCAGGGCATCAGGCTTGGTTTGCTGGGGTCAATGCGCTCTTTGGGCAGTTTAAAAAGTTTGCTGTGGATTACAGAGTCATGCCACAGGTCATTTTTATCGATCCGCAATTCGCTCGGGTTGGGCTAAATGCGCTAGAGGCGTCGGAGCAGGGGATAGAAGTTGAGGTCACGGTCTATGATCTATCAGATTTAGATAGAGCAATTGCCGACGGCGATGCCTATGGTATGGTCAAGGTACTCACTGCGGCTGGCACTGACCGCATTCTTGGCGCCGCTATTGTTGGCCCTCAGGCAGGCGAGTTGATCACCGAATATGTGACAGCGATGAAACATAATCTCGGGTTGAACAAAATTCTAGCTACCATTCATAGCTACCCCACCCTTAGCGAAGCAAACAAATACGTGGCTGGGGAATGGAAGCGCAAGCACGTGCCAGAACGGTTGCTTCACTGGGTCGCTAAATACTATCGCTGGAAGTTGGGTCGCTAATCAGCTCGTCTAGCTGAAATTGGCCATTGGTTCGTGGCCCACGACTGACTGAGGGTCGATATGGATAATAATCTCGGAGCCAGGATAGGCCTCCAGCAGGTGCATTTCCACTTCGTCAGAAATCTTGTGAGCCTCTAACAAAGACAGATCGTCATCTAATTCAAGATGAAACTGGATAAAGGTCACGGTCCCGGAATGCCTAGAGCGGAGGTCATGCATGCCGCGCACACTTTTATGGACGAGTACTAGGGTTTTAATCTCTTCTCGCTGTTCATCGGGCAGTTCACGATCCATTAAATGGTCGTAGGAAACCTTAATAATCTCCCAAGCGCTGTAGAGAATATAAATGGCGATAGCGCAGGCAAACAGTGCATCAAACCCAGCCCAACCCTGCACTGATAACCATAGTGCCAGTATTACACTGCCGTTGACTAGAAGATCGGTGCGGTAGTGCAGCGCGTCGGCGCGTATGGCAGTTGAATTGGTTTTGCGAATCACATGATTTTGAATGGCCAGCAATAGCAGCGTCGCAACAATAGAAAAGACCATCACCAGCATGCCTAGGCCCACCGCTTCAACAGCAATAGGGCTGATAATTCTGCGCCCGGCTTCCAACAACAAAAATCCAGCAGAGCCAGCAATAAACATCGATTGACTGAGCCCCGCCAGGGCCTCGGCTTTACCATGCCCAAAGCGGTGCTCTTTATCAGCGGGTGTCAATGCATGACGCACCGCGACTAGATTAATCAGTGATGCCAATGCATCCAACACGGAATCAATTAATGTTGCCAACAAGCTAACCGAATCTGACAGCCCCCAGGCCACCAGTTTCGCCAAAATAAGCACCAGTGCCACAGAAATAGACGCGTAAGTAGCTAGTCGCAGCAGTCTTGCGGTTTCTTCTGGGCCTGTTGATAGATGTCTAGATGCGGTCATTTTGTTTAGCTGTTGGACTAGATTTGGAATCGCTGAAATGGCATTTTAGCAAATTTATCAGGCCGCCTGAAGTGCTGGGCAGTTGTAGGTTAAAACTGTTGCAGCACCGTGTTTAAGAATTGATAACCCAGTTTCGTGGTGCGGTAACGGCTGTCATCCATCTCCATGAGACCTTTGCGCTGAAGGTCGCTAATCTGTGTTTCAATACCGGATAACGCCAGCCCTGTGCGAGGAGAAAAATACTCGACTGGAACACCGTCTACTAGTCTCAGCCCATTCATCATAAATTCTAGCGCCATCTCATCAGCAGCGATTGCTCTATTCTGTGCCATAAAAGAGTCGATACGCGCTAAATACTTATCGGGCTGTCGGGTCTTGCTGCTGCGCATAACTACGCCTGACTCTGGCAATGTGATCTTGCCATGAGCGCCGGCACCAATACCCAGATAGTCGCCAAACTGCCAGTAGTTAATGTTGTGTTTTGACGTCTGGCTGCTGAGTGCGAAGGCAGAGACCTCATACTGAGCAAAGTCATTACCATGCAGTAGATTCATGCCCGCCTGTTGAATATCAGCTAGGCGATCATCATTAGGCAGTGGAGGTGGGCGCGAATAAAACTCAGTATTGGGTTCTATGGTTAGCTGATACCAAGAGATATGTTGGGCGCCATTGTCGATGGCGAGCTTGATGTCTGCTGCAGCTTCGTCAATTGTCTGATCGGGCAGACCATGCATCAGGTCAATGTTAAAGTTGCTAAACCCAGCCGCCCTAGCTGTAGCTATGGCTTGCAATGCTTGGCTGCCATCGTGAATTCTACCGAGCCGCTCTAGATGGTGTGAGCTAAAGCTTTGAATGCCTATAGATAGTCGATTGATCCCAGCGCTGCGAAAGTTTGAAAATTTGTGCTGTTCAAATGTGCCTGGATTGGCTTCCAGAGTGATTTCAATATCCTCTTCGAAGCCAATTTGATGTTCGACAGCCGTTAAGATTTCACCAATGGCGCGGCCAGAAAAAAGGCTTGGGGTACCGCCACCAAAAAAAATTGAATGCAGTTTTCTTCCCTGCACCCAGGACAGATCCGCTTTAAGGTCGTCAATCAACGCGTCTACATAAGCGCGCTCGGGAATTTCTTCTGCCGCCTGATGAGAGTTAAAGTCACAGTAAGGGCACTTGCGTACACACCAGGGGATATGCACATAGAGGGAGAGTGGCGGTAGTTGCAGCACGGGTTTAGCGCGTTTGCAATTGCTGCAGCAAGTTGGCAATCGCCTTGCCACGATGACTCAGACAATTTTTGGTGACCTTATCTAGCTCTGCCGCATGGCAGTTGGTTTCGGTGACATAAAAAATAGGGTCATAACCAAAACCCTGATCACCGCGAGACTCTGTAGCAATCAAACCTTCCCAGGTACCCTGACAAATAATTGGCGTGGGATCATTGCCATGGCGCATATAAACAATCACCGTCTGATAGCGGGCGCTGCGCTGATCTGCTGGCACATCGGCCATGAGTTGCAGGAGTTTTTCTTTATTTGCTTTGTCGCCAGCGTTTTCTCCGGCAAAGCGCGCAGAATAAATACCGGGCGCGCCCCGCAGAAAATCTACTTCCAAACCCGAATCGTCGGCGATGGCAGGCAGGTTAGACAGGGCGGCGGCATTACGCGCTTTAAGAATGGCATTTTCTACAAAGGTGAGGCCTGTCTCTTCGATATCTGGAATGTCGAGGTCAGTCTGAGGGATTATCTTAACGCCCAAGCCGCCTAACATTTGCTGCAGTTCTGTTATTTTACCGGCATTGGCGCTGGCCAATACCAAATCGTGTGGACTGCTCAAGAGGTAGTTCCTGTAGTTCTGACAGCAATGCTAGTCGTGATACATTTTTTTCTGAAATTTAAAGTTGTAGCCGTAACTCAAGTTATCAGTCTGCGGCTTTACATCAATCTTAAAAGTCAGAAAATCTTCGTTATCGAATTTGAATGGCGCCAAATAGTACACCGTGTTTTGTTCACGCACCGCAACAAACTCCAATGTCTGAGTCTGTTGTAGAATATTTGACACAGTGCCAGTGACGGTTCCGGGCACGCCAACACCCAGTTTTTTAACCATGGCGATATTGACTAGGCCCTTGCCCTTACCTCGCACAATATTGTTTGCCACGGCAATGTCTGGCGCAATAAAGGAACTGCTAAAGGCGCTGTAAAATATCTTATGCTCACCATGTTGCTTGTACAGAGTTTCCTCAAAGGCCTGTCCTAAAACAGGGGCTATCAGTAGGCAGATTACTAGCAGTAAACGTTTCATCGACACTATCCTCTTAGCTATTATTAATTTAGCTTTCCATTTATTACGTTACCCGCTTATCGACTTAAATGGTAAACCGCCGTCTCGGTGAATAAATTCGGCCATAGGCTTTTGAGTAGATTATCAGGAAATTGTTCGGCAATAAATTTGCGATGCAGCACCTTGATATTGCGCTCGTGGCACAGGGATTCAAAATCACTATACGTAAAGAAGTGAATATTGGGTGTGTTGTACCATTCATAAGTAAGCTGCTTGGTGACGGGCATACGACCGCGAAACGCCAGATAGGCCCGCGTGCGCCAGCTGCCAAAGTTGGGGAATGTGATAATACATTCGCTACCGATTCTAAGCATTTCATCTAAAACCAGATGGGGGTGGCGCATTGCTTGCAGAGCCTGAGTCATGACCACGGTATCAAAGCTATTGTCGGCAAAGTTATCTAGGCCTTTGTTGAGGTCTTGCTCAATAACATTTACCCCTCTGGCAATACAGTTTTCGATTGATTCAGGATCAATCTCCAAGCCATAGCCGCGAATATTATGGGTACTGGTTAGGCCTGACAACAGAGAACCATCGCCACAGCCCAAATCAAGAAGCCTGGAACCGGACTTGATCCAGCTGCTTATAAAGCTAAAGTTTTGGCTCATTGCGTTGCCTCCAGCTGGTCGGCAACCCGGCTAAGGTAATTGCCGAGGGCTGCTTGATAGCGGCTGTTTGGCAGTAGAAATGCATCATGTCCCTGATTGGAATCAATGGCGGCATAGCTCACATTTTTGCCTGCGGCAACTAGGGCATCGGTAATTTCCTGTGAGCGTTTGGGGGAAAACCGCCAGTCGCTGCTAAAAGAAATTAACAAAAATTTGCACTGGGCCCGCGTAAAGGCTTCAACCGGACTGTTATTGTATTCCCTCGATAGGTCAAAGTAATCGAGCATTCTAGTGATCAAGATATAGGAGTTCGCATCAAAATTACTGGAAAACTTATCACCCTGATAGTTTAGATAACTCTCAATCTGAAACTCAATCGGATCCTCAGTGCCATCCACAAAATCACCGCTGGCCAGTTCGCGACCAAACTTCTTGCCCAGCGCCTCATCCGATAAATAGGTCACATGGCCAATCATACGAGCCAGTGCTAAACCGTGTAGGGGTGTCTTACCCTCTTGCAGATAGTTACCATCACAGAAGTCGGAATCTGATTTAATCGCCCTGCGGGCAATTTCATTAAAGGCAATGTTCTGTGCACTCAACTTCATAGATGAGGCAATCACTACTGCGTTTAATAGTTTGTCCGGATGCTCCAGTGACCAGCGCATGGCCTGCATACCGCCCAAGCTGCCACCAACAACGGCAGCCCAGCAGTTAATGCTGAGGTGTTCCATCAATAGCTTTTGCGACTCTACCCAGTCTCTTGCCCGCAGTGAGGGGAAGTCTGCGCCCCATACAGAGCCGGTTTCAGGGTTAATCGAGGTAGGCCCAGTACTGCCAAAACAGCTGCCAATATTATTGACGCTCACAATAAAGAATCTATTGCTGTCCATTGCCTTGCCCGGACCAATGTAATGATCCCACCAGCCGGGTTTGCTATCGCCCTCATAAAAGCCCGCCGCATGGTGATCTCCGCTTAGGGCATGGCAAATCAAAATGGCATTACTCTTATCGCTATTAAGGGCGCCATAGGTTTCAAATACCAGTTCATGATTGGGCAGCACTGTGCCGCAGGCCAGTGTCAGAGGCTTTTCAATCAGGACCTTTTGAGGGCTGACTAGCCCAATGGATTGT
>CAJXVK010000081.1 GCA_913060735.1 uncultured Cellvibrionales bacterium | reverse complement strand
ATCCAGTAACGTTTCACCGATAGACTTAGAGCTGTCTTTGCTATTAACTTCCGCAGCAAAGCCAATGCCACCTTTCTCTGAACGATCTCGAATCACCTTTTCCAAGCCTGAGAAGGCACCACCACAAACAAACAGAATATTGGCGGTATCGACTTGCAGAAATTCTTGCTGGGGATGCTTACGTCCGCCCTGAGGCGGCACTGAGGCGACCGTACCCTCAATCAGTTTCAATAGCGCCTGCTGCACACCTTCTCCAGACACATCACGAGTAATAGAGGGGTTATCTGATTTACGCGAGATTTTGTCGATCTCATCGATATACACAATGCCGCGCTGGGCCTTGTCGACATCGTAATCGCACTTCTGCAGAAGCTTCTGAATAATATTTTCAACGTCTTCGCCCACATAACCCGCTTCGGTCAATGTGGTGGCATCCGCGATAGTAAAGGGAACATCAAGCAGACGCGCCAATGTCTCTGCCAACAATGTCTTACCACTGCCTGTGGGGCCAATAAGCAGGATGTTGCTCTTACCGAGCTCTACATCCAGTTTTTCGGCTCCTGATTGGGCACTGACTTGCAGTCGCTTGTAATGGTTGTATACCGCGACAGAAAGAATCCGCTTGGCGCGTTCTTGGCCAATCACATATTCGTCGAGGATATTTTTGATTTCAGTGGGAACGGGCAGGCGATCCGAGCTGCTTTCAGACTCAACAACTTGAGATTCTTCAGAAATAATATCGTTACAAAGATCGACGCACTCATCGCATATATAGACTGATGGACCAGCTATTAAACGACGAACTTCATTTTGATTTTTACCGCAGAACGAACAGAAAAGTAATTTTCCGCCATCGCCCAAGGTATCACTATCACTCATTTCTCTCTCCTGCCAAGCCAACAAAAGCCATATAAAACAGTAAGTAAGGGACGCTACCTAACAAACCTAGTTAGGAGGCTACCGACTCTAGCCTCTTTTGTCTAGCACCTGATCAACCAGACCATAGTCCTTAGACTCTTCGGCACTCATAAAATTATCGCGCTCAGTATCTTCTGTAACCTTCTCAATGCTCTGCCCGGTGTGCTGGGCCATCAGTCTATTGAGGCGCTCTTTAATCTTAAGTATTTCTTGAGACTGTATATGGATATCGGTCGCCTGACCCTGTGCACCGCCGCTGGGCTGGTGAATCATAGTGCGAGAGTTAGGCAGGCAGAATCGCTTGCCCTCTGCCCCTGCTGTCAGCAAGAACGCACCCATAGATGCAGCCTGGCCAATACACATGGTGCTAACATCTGGCTTAATAAATTGCATGGTGTCATAGATCGACATACCGGCAGTAACTGAACCGCCGGGCGAATTGATATAGAGATGGATATCTTTATCAGGATTTTCAGATTCAAGGAAAAGCATCTGCGCAACAATAAGGTTGGCCATATGATCTTCAACCTGCCCGACCAGAAAGATGATTCTTTCTTTTAACAGCCTCGAGTAGATGTCGTAGGCTCTCTCGCCTCTTGAACTCTGCTCGACAACCATTGGGACCAAGCCGCTGGCTTCCACGTCGGGAAAACCACTGATGCTAGATGGGGGCTGAAAATTCATTGCTTCCTCGCTAATTTATTTTGAATACTGGGTACTGTAGCCTCGCACAATCCCTTTTGCACGCTTACCTTTTATTTATACCTTTGTACGCAAATAGTCGGCAAGCTGGATTTCACCAGCCTGCCAAAAATCAGCTTAAGCTTCGCTACCTGGCTCTGGGTCTGGCTTGACTGCTTCTTCGTAAGATACGGCTTCTTCTTTCACTTTAGCCTTGGAAAGTACCAGCTCAGTGACCTGATCTTCCAGAACTACTGCTTCGACAGAACTCAGTAACTCAGGCTTACTATAATAGTAATCGACAACTTCGCGAGGCTGCTCATAAGTTGATGCTATTTCATCAACACGGGCACGCACCTGTTCTTCGTTTGGTGTCATCTCTTCGACCTTCACCAGCTCAGAGACAATTACACCCAACGCGGCACGGCGCTCGGCTTTTTCTTTAAACATATCGTCTGGCAGCATGCTTAGATCGATTTGCTGACCGCCGCCAAACTGCTGAACCATTTGCTGCTTGAGCTGAGTAATTTCATTGCTAACCAGAGCTTCCGGTAACTCGACCTTGTTGAGATCAAATAACTGGTTCATCACACGGTTTTTAACCTTGGTGCGGATCGCATTACGCAGCTCTCGCTCCATATTACCCTGCACATCTTCGCGGAATTTTGCTTCGCCACCCTCTTCTACACCATAGATCTTGAAGAACTCGTCATTCAACTCTGGCATTTGCTTAGAGGACACAGCGTTAACCTTAACGGCGAACTGCACTGCTTTGCCCTTCAACTCTTCGGCATGATAATCTTTAGGGAATTTTAACTTCAGAACAGTCTCTTCGCCTGCACTCAGGCCCACCAGACCGTCTTCAAAACCTGGAATCATGCTGTTTGAGCCCAAGACCAGGTCCTGACCTTCGGCACTACCGCCAGCAAACTCTTCTTTCTTATGGGTCCCGACAAAATCAATATTGAGTTGATCCCCGTCTTCAGAGGGCTTGTCAGAGACTTCAAAGGTAGCCTGCTGGTTACGCAATACTTCAATCATGGTCTCAACGTCAGCGTCATTTACATCGGCACTTGGACGGGAAATTTTCACTTTGCTAATATCGGCTAGCTTTACTTCAGGATAGACTTCAAAGATAGCCGTATATTCGAGGTCTTGACCTTCGCTATCTTTCAAGTCGTCAATGCGTGGCTGACCAACCGGGCGCAGGTCTTCCTGCTGAATCGCTTCGTAGAAACTTGAGTTGACAACTTCGCCAACAACTTCTTGGCGAACACCTTTTCCATAATGCTGTTTAACAACACGCAGTGGAACCTTGCCCTTACGAAAGCCTTTGATGGAAACGGTCTTGGTTGCTTTCTCTAAACGCGCAGTTACTTCTTGTTCGATTTTGTCGGCAGGTACACCAATCTTTAGCTGACGCTCAAGACCTGTGCTCGACTCAATAGAAACCTGCATCTGTTACCCTCTTTATATAAAGTATAAATATGGTGCGAGTGGAGAGACTCGAACTCTCACATCCTAAGACACTAGAACCTAAATCTAGCGCGTCTACCAATTCCGCCACACTCGCATAATCTGTCTTTTTGGGCCCTGTTCATCAGCATTCTCGTCGCTTATCTAAAGCTGACAGCTGTGCCCAGCCAAAAAGGGCGTGAAGTTTGCCACAGCACCTGAGAATCGGCAACTACTTCAGGCCCTTTAAAAGCGTAAACCGATGAAAAAGTTTTTAGATCAATCAGCGATCCAAAACAAAGGCACAAAATTGACGTCTAGCGACCTCAAAGTGGCAGATACTCAAGGTCACACATCAATCTGTCTGGGAATATTCACAATGCTTAGTCTATGCTTTCTACGCATACTTTTTAGCAACTAGCTAGGAGTTACATGATGAAAAACAATTACGTTATGCTTTTTGCGATTGTAGCAACTCTTGGACTTGCCGCACGTGGTACTGGTGAACCTGAAACTAATGCACTAACAGCTGCTGAGTCAGCTCAATCAGAAACCGCGACAGAAGCCGCTGATGCCATAGACGAAGCCTCTTAAGATGTAGTCATTCAAGTCGAGAGTGCAATGAATGATTTGCTTGATCAATGATCATTCGAGCAGATCAAAATCACCAGAATCCGCCCAGATCAGGACTTTAGTTGCGTTTGGACTGCCACCACCAGCTCTGTTGCCTACTTTAACAAGAAATTAGCTAGCCTTTTTGATAAATAACTTAACAGCGCAGAGCGAAACCTCTTCTATCTGCGCGGAATCTGTGTAAATACCATCAATCAGCAACTTGGCAATACCATGGACGGCGCCCCAAATGACCTGAGAGGTACGCAGAGGGTTATCACCACTAATAAGACCCATCTCCTGCCAGCTGGTGACCATCTCTAGCTGATGCTGAAAACAGGGATAGGCGACATCGCGAAGCTCTTGGGTGCTATTCTTCTGCTTCCAGATATTGCGACCGAACATCAGCTCGTACTCTTCAGGGTTGTTGGCGGCAAACCTAACATATCCGCAGATAAACTCTGCAAACTTCTCTTCTGCCGTCAGTCTCGGATCATTGAAGGTATCCCGAGCATCTTGGTGACGTCGTAGAAAACCCTGCGCCGCAATCGCGCAGAGTAAATCATTCTTGTCTGAAAAATGATGATAGGGCGCCGTGCGAGATACGCCCGCCCTTTCAGCCAGCTTGCGCAGTGACAGGTTCTCTATACCAGCCTCAGCAATTAGTGCTTTGGCGGCCATTAACAAAGCCTGACGCAGATCACCATGATGGTAACTAGGGCGTACAACTTTTAGATTGGTTGCTGAATTCATGGGGGCAATGTAACAACACATCTTGACAGTGTCAAAATAGCGGCTTAGTCTGTTCTCAACAATTAATCCCTTAGCTGATAAACAGCCGTATAAAAGCGGTATTTCACAGGTGACACTAAGATGAATCTAGATGATTTTTCCAAGCTAAAAGCATTTACTGTCAGCATTGATGACAATCATGTGGTAGAAATATGCCTCAATCGCCCAGAAGCAATCAACAGCATGAACACCGACTTCTGGAATGAACTTCCGGCCATTATTGATGCGCTCGACAGTAAAGCTGTGGCCCGCGTGATTATTCTGTCCTCCAAAGGCAAACATTTTACCGCTGGCATGGATCTGGAAGTACTCAGCAATATGGGTGGAAATCCTGACGATGAGCCCGCGCGCCGCGCTGAACAGACACGTCGCTGGATTCTCAGCCTGCAAAACACCTTTACCCAGCTAGAAACAGCACGCATGCCCATTATCTCTGCAATACAGGGTGCCTGTATCGGTGGGGGCGTAGATATGGTCTGTGCCACTGATATGCGGTTTTGCACCGCCAATGCCTACTTTAACATTAAAGAAACCGAACTCGGCATCACTGCGGATGTGGGTACCTTGCAGCGTATTCAACATGTTATGCCCAGCGGCTTAGCCAGAGAACTCGCCTACACTAGTCGTAATCTGGGTGCTGAAGAAGCCCTCGTCTGCGGCTTTGTGAATAAGGTCTACGAGACCCAAGAAGAGATGCTCGACGCTGTTCGCGCTCTAGCCACAGATATCGCCAGACACAGTCCTATGGCAGTGCATGGCACCAAGAAAATGCTTAACTACAGCCGCGATCATTCGGTTCAGGACAGCCTCAACCATATGGCAACCTGGCAGTCAGGCATGCTGCAGGTTCCAGATGTTCAAGAAGCCATGCAGGCAGGCGCTGAAAAGCGCACTCCCAAATTCGATAACCTATTACCCTAAACCACTTATCACAATAAAAAATAATTAGAGAGAATTTTATGTCGCACAGTACCTACCCTCATATGCTGGCTCCACTGGACCTTGGCTTTACCACCTTGAAAAACCGCGTACTAATGGGCTCTATGCACACCGGCCTTGAAGAGGTTGCAGATGGCCATGAGCGCATGGCGGCCTATTTTGGCGAGCGCGCTAAAGGCGGCGTTGGTCTTATTGTCACTGGTGGTATTGGGCCCAACTCTGAAGGCGGGACCCATCCCAATACCAAAAAGCTGGTTACGGATGAGGATATTGCTGGCCACAAGCAGATAACCGATGCCGTACATGAGCACGATGGCAAAATTTGCATGCAAATACTGCACACTGGCCGCTACGCCTATTCCCCGGATCAAGTCGCGCCCTCAGCGATCAAGTCGCCTATTAATCCATTTACACCAAGGGCCCTGACCGACGAAGAGATATTCAAGCAAATTGATGACTTTGTCTTCACCTCCGTACAGGCCCAAAAAGCCGGCTATGACGGCGTTGAAATAATGGGCTCCGAAGGCTACTTCCTAAATCAATTTATTGCTGCGCGCACCAATCAGCGCGACGATGACTGGGGCGGCAGCTATGAAAACCGTATCCGTCTGCCTATCGAGGTAGTGCGCAGAATTCGCGAAGCGGTTGGCGAGCACTTTATTATCATCTTCCGTTTATCGATGCTCGATTTGGTCGATGGCGGCAGTACCGCTGAAGAAGTTATCCAGCTTGGCAAAGCTGTCGAACAGGCCGGCGCTACTATTATTAATACAGGCATTGGCTGGCACGAAGCTCAGATCCCCACCATTGCAACCAAGGTTCCGCGCGCAGCCTTTACTTGGGTAACCGCACGCTTTAGAAAAGAGCTCTCGGTGCCCGTAATTACCTCTAACCGCATCAATACGCCAGAAGTGGCCGAAGAGGTGTTAGCGCGCGGCGATGCCGATATGGTATCCATGGCCCGGCCCTTCTTGGCAGACCCCGACTTTGTTATCAAGGCGCAGGAAAATCGCTCCGACGAAATCAATACCTGTATCGGCTGCAACCAGGCCTGTCTCGACCATGTGTTTGGCGGCGTTATGACTAGCTGTTTGGTCAACCCCCGTGCCTGCCATGAAACTGAACTACATATTGTTGCCACCAATGAGGCCAAGAAAATTGCCGTGGTTGGTGCTGGGCCTGCTGGCCTTTCCGCCGCAACCACCGCTGCCTCTAGAGGTCACCAAGTGACATTGTTCGATGGTGCCAGTGAAATTGGTGGTCAATTTAATATCGCCAAGCAGATTCCGGGCAAAGAAGAGTTTTATGAAACTCTACGCTATTACGGCAAGCAGATTGAGATAACAGGCGTAAATCTGCAACTCAACACCAGAGTCACTGCAGATGAACTTAATAATGGCGGCTTCGATGAAGTCATTATTGCCACAGGTATTAGCCCACGAATGCCGGCTATTGAAGGTATTGGTCACCCCAAGGTCTTAAACTATCTCGATGTGATTGGCGATAAAAAGCCTGTCGGCCAAAAGGTTGCCATTATTGGTGCCGGGGGCATTGGATTTGATACTGCGGAATACATTACCCACAGCGGTGAAGCTACCAGCCAAAATATCCCTGCATTTATGAAGGAATGGGGTATCGATATGACCTTTGGTTCGCGCTCAGGTATTGAAGGTATAACCGCGCAGCCAGAGCCCTCCCCTCGCGAAGTCTATTTACTGCAGCGTAAAACTACTCGAGTGGGTAAAGGCCTGGGTAAAACCACCGGTTGGATTCACCGTGCCGGTCTAGCCATGAAAGGCGTGCGCATGATGCCTGGCTGTGACTATAGCCATATCGACGACCAGGGCCTGCATATTACTGTGGGAGATGACCCTCAGATACTTGATGTAGACACTATTATTGTGTGCGCGGGTCAGGATCCGCTGCGCGAATTGGTTGACGGTCTTGATCTGCCGCATCATCTTATTGGTGGCGCTGATGAAGCTGGCGAACTGGATGCGAAACGTGCCATTAATCAGGGAACTAGACTCGCCGCTGCCATGTAAAAAAGTGATACCTGCCTGCTGCACTGGCTTACTCGCTAAGTCAAAGCAGCAGGTAGATTTATTGCTTATTTTGACTCTAAGCCTTGCATGCTAAGGGCAATCCAATCATCATTGCGCCTCGCTAAAATAGGCCGTCAAAAAATAACATAATGTCACATAAAGAATTTAGCACCACCGACTTTCGCAATGCTCTTGGCAGTTTTGCCACAGGCGTAACCATCATTACTGCATTGGGCAGAAATGGCGAGAAAATTGGTATGACCGCCAACAGCTTTAACTCGGTATCACTCGACCCAGCACTGGTGCTGTGGAGCATTGGACGCGATGCAAACTGTTTTGATGACTTTATAGCTGCCGAGTCCTTTGCTATTCATATCTTGGCAGAGGATCAACAAGATCTATCCAATCTCTTTGCCAAAACTGGCTCCGATAGATTTGCTGGGCTGGAAACTACCGAAGGTCTCTCTGGAGTGCCTCTACTCCCCAGCTACAGCACATGCTTTCAGTGCCGCATCGAGAATCAATACGATGGTGGCGATCATGTGATTTTGGTGGGTAAGGTACTTGAGTTTACTGACAATGGCACCAGGCCACTAATTTTTCATCGCGGCAGTTACGGCGCTCTGTAGTCAGTATTTTTTGCGACCTTATAAAACAGCAATAATCTCTGCAACAGACATAACATCTGCATACTTAGCGTTTAAATCAAATAGGTTGGACTCGTGCGCAGCTGGATTTCTATCGCCCACGGCATCTCTCGCAATCACTACCTGATAATTATTCTGTAAACCATCCACCGCAGAGGCGCGAACACAGCCACTGGTCGTCAAACCCGTCACTACCAATGAATCAACACCCAATGCTCTTAGCTGGTCATCTAGATCGGTTTTATGGAAAGCACTAGGCCAATGCTTTTCTATTAGCGGCTCACTGTCTATGCGGCCCATTGCTGGATCTAGTGCCACCCAGTGGGAACCTGCCTGCAGCACATTTAGCGCCGGCACCTTGCGGCGAAATACGCTGGCCTGCTGATCATTGTTGTAGACCACTGTGGTAAAAAAAACCGGTAAGCCTTTCTCTCGAAAGACTCCTAGTAATTGCACATTAGCAGTCACCACATCGGGGCAATGCGTGCCTAGGGGACAATTCGGATCAGTAAAACCATTAATCATATCCACCACGATCAAGGCGGGCTCTGGCGTTAATCCAAGACGGTTTTGATCTAGGTTGCTCATAACTAGTCCCAATAAATACTGTGGCTTTAATAACGCGGTTATAAAAAGCGGCTATAAAAAAGCGGACTGTGCTTTCAATAACAATAAGCACAGCCCGCTGATTATATTACTAACTAGACCTTAGAAGCGGTAGTTAAAGTCGATACCGTAAGAATCTTTGACACCTGGGTGAACAAATGACCCACCAAACTCAGGCGCTGGAATAACTTCTTCCAGATACTTTTCGTCGGTGATATTGCGGCCCCAGATAGTCACACCCCAGTTCTCCGCATCAAACGAGACCCGAGCATTAAGTGTGTCATAGGCATCGCGCTTGGCCTTGCTGAAGTCCTGAGTGATGCTGGCACCAGGATAGAACACCTGCCAGATACTCGGCGTAGGCTCACCCTGCAAAGTGTGGAACGCCATCTCACCAACATACTGCCAATCCAGGCGTGCAGTCAGGTTAACACCAGAACTCACTTCGGTTTCAAACTGCGCACCTAAGTTATAAGTACGATCTGGCGCCTGAGGAGCCTCATTGCCAACAGTTGCTGGACGGTGATTGTTGCGCTTGATTTCACTGTCGAGAATACCCATACCTGTCTCTTATACACATCTCCGAGCCCACGAGACCAGAGAGGATCTC
>CAJXVK010000080.1 GCA_913060735.1 uncultured Cellvibrionales bacterium | reverse complement strand
TCGTCGGCAGCGTCAGATGTGTATAAGAGACAGTAGTTGTAGCGAGTGGGATTCTTTTTGTAATAGTCCTGATGGTACTCCTCAGCGATATAAAAGTCCGTCGCCATGGTGATTTCTGTTGCGACAGAAACACTGAGTTTGCCGCTGGCAATAACCCTGTCTATTGATGCTAGTGCAGCCTGTTTTTGGGCATCATTATGGTAGAAAACTTCACTTCGATACTGCAGACCGCGATCACAAAACTGACCGCTACCGTCTTCGGGATCAATATTCACCCAAAAGTGCTCAAGCAGCTGGTCAAAGCTGATTCTGGTATTGTCGAAGGTTATTTGCACAGCTTCGGTATGCCCCGTATTGCCTGTTGATACTTGCTTGTAGCTGGGGTTTCTCAAACTTCCGCCGGTATAGCCTGATACCACCGATAAGACACCGTCAACCTTTTCAAAGTCATTTTCCATACACCAAAAGCAACCGCCAGCTAAGGTCGCGGTATCTTCCTCGGCATAAATGTTGATAGAGGTAATGCTCAGGAAAGACAGGCAAAGTGTGACTAATTTTGATGGCAAATTGAGGTCTGGCACGGCTATCTCCGATTGTGACAACGGTTATTTTTATTGGCTAAAGTATGCTTTTGACTGGCAATTGGCAAATAGTTTCCCGACACCCTGTATTTAGGCAGTTTGTCGACTTTTATTGCGAAGACATGGCGGGTGATCCTAGGACTAAAGTGGCATAAAAGGACAACTATTTTATTGCTTGACTGAAGAGGCTTTTAGAATTATTTTCGCGCTGTGGTTACTGATCTTTTTTGGCGGTCTCAATTTTCAGCGCGAGGTTATTAATGGCTGACGATCTAGGTGACGTAGAAGAGTTAGATGGGGATATCGAAGGAACAGAAGACCCGGGCGCAGAACGAGAGAAGACGGAGTCTCTATCGGACAAGCAACAAGCGCAATTGACCTTGGAGGTCAGGCATCGTCTTGAGTTAAAGCTTGAAGAGGCGCGCGTGAAAAAACAAATGCAAGAGTATGAGTTCGATGATGACTTTGATTAATCATCCCAGTCTCAGCCAATGCGATAACTAATTGTTCTAAACTCAAGATTTAAACCCTTATCTTTGGCATAATACCGAGCGAAAATAGCCTCGGATAATCCTGTTGCCCAATACACCCCTTCTTACAGTCGAACGCCTTCTTTTTGAGCGCGATGATTGCAATGTCTTCGAGCAAATCGACTTAGAGGTTGGTCGGGGTGAAATTGTCCAGATTGAAGGCCCAAATGGCAGCGGTAAAACAACATTGATGCGATTGTTTACCACCGCCTTGCAGCCAACATCCGGCAATATCCGTTATGCAGGGCAGGCAATTGACCTGTGTCGATACGAATATCTCTCCGATATACTTTATGTGGGGCACCAGCCCGGAGTGAAAATGACCCTGACTGCAGAAGAAAATTTGCGCTGGATGGCCGCGGATTGCAGTAATTCTGCGCAGGACGCTCTGGCCGCGGTCGGGCTCGCCGGTTACGCTGATATACCCTGTTACAACCTGTCAGCAGGCCAGCATCGGCGCGTTGCTTTGGCACGATTGCTAATGACTAATGCCAAGTTGTGGTATCTGGATGAACCCTTTACGGCCATCGACAAACAGGGTGTTAGTTTTCTTGAGAGCTGCATGCGCGATCACATTCGACGGGGAGGGGCCGTTGTGCTCTCCACACACCAAGATCTGACGATTGATGGCGTGCGTAAATGTATCATAGTGCCCCATGGCGATCAGGGAGGCTTTTAATGGCTAGTGGCTTTTCGGATTATTTGCGTCGCGATTTGTTATTGGCCTACAGGCGTCGTGGTGAAGCGGCTAGCCCATTGGTTTTTTTTATCATGGTTTCCACCTTGATCCCGCTGGGCATTTCACCGGAGTCCGCGCGCTTAGCTGAGATTGCCTCTGGCATTATCTGGGTAATGGCGCTGCTGGCAACATTGCTGTCCACCGATGGCTTGTTTGCCAGTGATTATCAGGACGGGTCATTGGAGCAGCTTTTAATCAGCCCGCAAATGCTAGCCATGCCAGTGTTGGGAAAAATCACTGCACATTGGATGGTGACTGGACTGCCATTGACTCTGGCGTCGCCTTTACTGGGTGTGATGCTGTCATTGCCCGAGGAGGGTTATGTGCCAATGGTTGTCAGCTTGGCGCTAGGTACTGGCTGTTTGAGTTTAATTGGTGCAGTGGGCGCGGCGTTAACTGTCTCTCTGCGCAAAGGAGGGCTTTTGCTGTCACTGTTGGTGATGCCTCTGTATATGCCAGTGATTATATTTGGCAGCGCGACAGTGCAAAGCGCAATTGACGGCTTTGCCTGGTCTGGTCCGCTGGCCATTTTGGGTGCCATGCTGGCGGCAGCCATTGCCCTGTGCCCCCTCGCTGCGGCTGGTGGGCTTCGGCTAACGAGTATTAATTAGATTATCTGCATCCTATGAAGAGACGAGAAATATGAATTGGCTAACAAATTGGTCCCCCAGCTGGCAGTGGTTTCACCGCCTTGGTTCGCCGCGCTGGTTTTATCAGACCACAGGGCGCTGGTTGCCCTGGCTTAGCCTACTAGCGCTGGCTCTATTGAGTACTGGCTTAGTCTGGGGGCTGGGTTTTGCGCCTCAGGATGCCAAGCAGGGCAATAGTTTTCGTATTATTTATCTGCATGTGCCAGCCTCATTTCTAGCCTTGGCTGGGTACTACATCATGGCCATCGCCGGTGCCATTGGTTTGATCTGGAAGATGAAACTGTCCTATATGGTAATGAAATCTGCTGCCCCTATAGGTGCAGCATTGACCTTTTTAGCCTTATTTACTGGTGCTATTTGGGGCAAGCCTACCTGGGGCACTTACTGGGTCTGGGATGCCCGTGTTACCTCTATGCTGATACTACTTTTTCTCTATCTGGGGGTGCTGGCGCTGCAATATGCATTTCATAGCAATGAGGCCGGCAATAGAGCCAGCGCTATTCTGGCATTGGTGGGCACGGTAAATATTCCAATTATCTATAAGTCGGTTGACTGGTGGTACACCTTGCATCAGCCAGCAACCATCAAATTGACCTCGGCACCTAGTATGCATTCGGATATGTTTCAGCCATTGCTAGTGATGATTTTGGGCTTCTATTGTTTTTATACGGTGGCATTATTTTTATTTACCCGTGCGGAGATATTGCGTCGTGAACGCAAAAGCACATGGGTCAAAGAGCTTGTAATAGGAGCGCAGCATTGATGAATTTTCAGTTTGAAAATCTACAGCAACTGCTCGCCATGGACGGTCATGGTCCCTTCGTTTGGACCGCTGTTCTGGTTTCACTGGCGGTGATGTTGTGGCTTATTATTAAACCACTGGCTGATAGCGAAGCGGCGCAGAAAGATGTGGCGCGTGATATTGCCCGAGCGACTAATCCCAATGGAGAAGCATGATGCATCCACTGCGTAAACAGCGTCTGCAGTTTGTTATTTTGATTGTTGTGGCTGCCACAGTGGTGGTGGGCTTAGTGGTTTATATGCTTGGTCAGAATGCCAATTATTTTTACACTCCATCGCAGATTGCTGCGGGTGAAGCGCCTCAGGGGGTGCATATTCGCGCCGGTGGTATGGTGGTTGAGGGCAGTGTGCAGCGCTCCCCCGATTCCCTCGATGTGCAGTTTGCTGTGACCGATGGCGCCTCTCTACTAGTTATCCAGCACAGTGGCATTTTGCCCGATCTGTTTGATGAGGGCGAAGCTGCTATTGCAGCAGGCATGATAGACGAAAACCTGGTGCTACAGGCCACCGAGGTATTGGCTAAGCACGATGAGAAGTACACGCCACCAGAAGTTGCAGATGCAATGAACGAGGCCTATCAGCGCAAACAGGAATATAAACAGACTCAGAAGTCGGGTGCACAATGACGGCTGAATTAGGTCATGCGGCACTCATAGTTGCCCTGTGTTTGGCTGTGGCTCAGATGGTGGTGCCTATGATGGGGTCATATGCCGGCTATAAAAATTGGATGCGACTGGGTCATTCATTAGCGTTGGGTCAGTTTGTGCTGATGGCGGTATCATTTGCTTGTCTGACCAATGCATTTTTACAGGATGATTTCTCTCTGGCCTATGTGGCCAATAATTCCAATAGCCTTTTACCTGTGCAGTTCAAAGTCAGTGCTGTATGGGGAGCCCACGAGGGCTCGCTGTTACTCTGGGCATTAATTTTGGCCGGTTGGTCGGCGGCAGTGGCGCTATTTAGTCGCGAGTTGCCCCTGGTGTTGTCCTCTCGAGTGCTATCAGTGTTAGGCGGAATCTCAGTTGGCTTTGCCTTGTTCTTGCTGCTGACATCAAACCCTTTTGAGCGTATTTTGCCAGTCTCGCCTGTTGAGGGCGGCGACCTTAATCCGCTACTTCAGGACTTTGGCCTAATAGTGCATCCGCCGATGCTATATATGGGGTATGTTGGCTTTTCAGTTCCTTTCGCCTTTGCTATTGCCGCACTGCTTGGGGGGCAATTCGACAGTGCCTGGTCGCGTTGGGTACGGCCCTGGGTTAACACTGCCTGGGTGTTTCTTACCATAGGTATAACGCTGGGTAGCTGGTGGGCATACTATGAATTAGGATGGGGTGGCTGGTGGTTCTGGGATCCTGTAGAGAATGCTTCCTTTATGCCCTGGTTGGTCGGTACTGCGCTGGTACACAGTATTTCTGCCACTGAAAAGCGCGGTGTGTTTCGCAGCTGGACTTTACTACTGGCGATTTTTACCTTCTCGCTAAGTTTGCTGGGCACCTTTTTGGTACGCTCCGGCATTCTTACCTCAGTACATGCTTTCGCCAGTGACCCCGAACGCGGTATTTTTATTCTGGCCTTTTTAGCCGTTGTGATTGGTGGCTCATTGCTGCTGTTTGCGCTACGTGGGCCGGCAATGCAGACGAGCGTTGAGTACAGTGGCTGGTCTCGTGAAAACCTGTTGTTGATCAATAATATTTTACTGGTCAGTTCTATGGTCATGATCCTGATTGGCACCCTATATCCTCTATTTGCCGATGTTTTGGATCTGGGTAAAATCTCCGTTGGTCCTCCCTATTTTGACTTCTTCTTTGTTCCACTGATGACGGGACTAATGGTTTGCCTTGGCTTTGCAGGCTTTACACGTTGGAAGAAAACCGATGCCAGCATGCTGCTGCGCAAAGGCCTGTGGCCGATAATAATCAGCGTTGTGCTGGCGCTGCTACTGCCTGTATTTGCCGAGGAGTATTCTTGGATTGCAGTGTTTACGCTGCTTTTGGCTCTCTGGGTTACTACCATGAGTATTGAGGATCTGCTGCTTAAAACCGAGGGCAAACTCTCTAAATTCAGCGGTCTGACAGGCAGTTACTGGGGCATGATTTGCGCTCATATAGGTATTGCCGTCTGTGCTCTGGGCGTTGGTTTGAGCACTGCCTATGATGCCCAGCGCGATGTGCGTATGGAGCCCGGTGACAGGGTAGAAGTATCTGGTTACCAGTTTGAGTTTGTTAGCCTCAAGCAGGTGCAGGGACCAAATTTTGTTGCTTACCGCGGTGAGATAGAGGTTGTGTCTGGCGATAGAGTAGTTGCTACCATGCTTCCCGAGAAGCGCAATTATCGCGCTGGCGGTCAGGTTATGACTGAGGCGGCTATCGATGGCAAGTTAAGCCGCGATCTATACGTATCACTGGGCGAACCGCTGGCTGGTGATGCCTGGGCGATAAGAGTCTATGTTAAACCGTTTGTGCGCTGTATCTGGCTCGGTGGCCTAATGATCGCGCTGGGTGGATTGCTGGCCGCATTTGATAAACGCTATCGCCGCCGCAAGACGGTGGTCAGCAAAGCGGCGCAGGCTGAGGCGCTTGGCATATGAATCGATTAGCGCTATTTGTGCCATTGGCACTGTTTATAGGTCTATCTCTAGTGTTGCTGCTGGGACTGGATAAAGACCCGACAGAATTGCCCTCTGCACTAGTTGGCGAACCTTTTCCGGCCTTTAATTTGCCATCTCTTGAGGATGAGCAAAGTACTTTCACTGAGAAGGACCTGAAAGGTGATGTTCTGCTGGTTAATGTCTGGGCGACCTGGTGCTTTGCCTGTCGCATCGAGCACCCAATGCTTAATGAATTATCGCAACAAGGCGTTAAGATCGTCGGCCTTAACTACAAAGATCAACGTGTCAGTGCAAAGGCCTGGTTAGTTGAACGCGGCAACCCCTACCAGTTTAATATCTTCGATGCGCAGGGTAGCCTGGGTATTGATTTAGGTGTCTATGGCGCACCGGAAACCTATCTGGTCGATGCCGAGGGTATCATTCGTCACCGCCGAGTGGGTGTGGTGGATGAGCGGGTGTGGAATGCTGAGTTTCGTGCGCTCTATGAACAGTTAACTGGTGCTAAGCAATGAGATTGATGGCGCTTTTTACCTTACTCCTTTCCTCGCTGGTCGTTGCGTCCACGGAGGTTGTTGAGTTTTCTGACGAATCTCTGCGTCCGCGCTTTCAGCAACTGGTTGAGGAACTGCGCTGCCCCAAGTGCCAAAATCAAAATTTGGCTGACTCCAACTCACCGATTTCTCAAGATTTGCGTCGTGAAATTCAGCGTATGCTAGAACAGCAGATGACTGATCAACAGATTAAAGACTATCTTAAATCGCGCTATTCGGAATTTATTTTATACCGTCCGGAAGTTAATAAAAGCACCTGGCTACTCTGGGGTTCGCCGGCAGTGATTTTACTGTTGGGGCTACTCATAGCGATGCGCCATAATCGCCAAAAACCGTTAGCAACCGCATCCAATAGTGCCAGCGCTGCTGACCAGCAGCGTTTGGCCGCACTGCTTGACGATGAGGTAAACCAACAGTGATCCTGACCATTGTATGGCTCCTTCTAGCGGCAAGTGCATTTATCTTCTATCCCTTTGTAGTGCGTCAAAGTAATGAGAATGAAAGTGTTTCTGCAACTCGGCAGCAAGCCAATGTTCGTCTGTTTAAGGAGCAACAGGCGCAGTTTCTGCAGCAGATGGAAAGATCAGAAATAGATCAGGCTGAATACCAGCGGCTGGTTGCAGATGCACAGCAGTTATTGCTGCGCAACACTGAAGTTGAATCTGGCGAGACATCTGCGGTAATCAGGCAGGGTCTTTGGCTGGTGCCGGTACTTTTACTGTTGATGTCGTCGGCCACTTTTTACAGCTACCAGAAATTAGGTGCTGAGCAAGATGAGCATATTCAGTACCTAATGAGTCTAGGCGCCGAGCAAACTACTGATGAGCTTGCCGCCGTCTGGAGCTCAGAATTAACCGCTGCAATTGAAAAGCGCGTGCAACAGCGGCCGGATAATATTTACTACTGGGCCATGCTGGCACAATCCGCGATTGCCAAGGGCGATTTATTGGCCGCAAGTGATTATTTTGCCTCAGCTATTGAGGTTGAGCCAAATGATAGTTTTCTGCTGGCGCAGTATGCTGAGGCCTTATTTTTAGTGGATGGCAGCCGCTTTACCGAGCGTGTGACCAGCGCTCTGGATCGAGCATTTGCCGCTGATTCGAGCAATTCAGCCGTGCTTGGTTTAAAAGGAATTCAGGCCTTTGAGAACAGCCAATACCAGCTTGCGATCACCTATTGGGAGGGCGCGCGACAGGGTCTAGACCCTGCAAGTCCCACCTGGCAGGCATTGCAGGCAGGTATTGATCGGGTCAATCAGGTTCTAAATGCTCTAGATGATTCGGCAGCGCAGCCGAATTCGGCCACTCAGGTAAAGTTATCCGTTAGTATCAGCCCAGATATTACCTTTACGCCGGACCAGCTCGTATTTGTTGCGGCGATTCGCGAAAGTGGGCCACCTATGCCGCTGGCTGCCCGCAAGCTGCGTGCCGGTGATCTGCCTATAAATATAACCCTGAGTGATAAAGATGCCTTGATGGCCGGTCAAAATCTATCCAGTGTCAGCCGTATTCGCCTAGTCGCGCGACTCTCAACAACTGGATCTGCCACTCCAGAGTCGGGGGATTGGGAGGCGCTCTCTGACGCCTTTGATCTGACTTCGGTCAAAGCGCCAGTCGGGCTAAATATTAACCGCCAAAGACCTTAGCTGTGTAGTGACTGGCGCGCGCAGAGCGTGTAGAATTCCTAGCCTAATGTTATGCAATCCTGCGTCCAACGGACTGGATCGAACACGACTAGAAATGACTAAACATGCGGCTTAAATCGATCAAATTAGCTGGGTTCAAATCCTTTGTGGACCCTACCAATGTGCACTTCCCCAGTAATCTCTGCGCTGTCGTCGGCCCCAATGGCTGCGGCAAGTCGAACATTATTGACGCCGTGCGTTGGGTAATGGGTGAGAGCTCGGCCAAGAATCTGCGTGGCGAGTCCATGACCGACGTTATTTTTAACGGTTCTGGTGGGCGCAAGCCTGTGGGTCAGGCGTCGATTGAACTCATTTTTGATAATACTGATGGCACTATTGTTGGCGAATACGCCGCCTATAGCGAAATTGGTATCAAGCGCAAAGTAACGCGCGATGGACAGTCTAATTACTACCTCAATGGCAGCAAATGTCGCCGTCGTGATATCACAGATATTTTCCTTGGTACCGGTCTTGGGCCTCGCAGTTACGCGATTATTGAGCAGGGCATGATCTCGCGCCTAATTGAAGCTAAGCCAGATGAGCTGCGTATCTATATTGAAGAAGCCGCAGGTATTTCAAAATATAAAGAGCGCCGTCGTGATACTGAGGGCCGAATTCGTCGCACCATGGAGAACCTTGAGCGACTCACCGATATTCGCGATGAGCTGGGTCGCCAGTTAGGTCGCCTTGAGCGTCAGGCCAAGTCCGCTGAAAAATACGCTGAATACAAAAAAGATGAACGCCAAATCTCTGCCGAATTACTTGCGCTTAAATGGCGTGGTTACGATAAATCTGCCTCCGAGCAAAAGCAGGTTATTGGTGGTTTTGAAGTTGAGCTAGAAAAAATAATCACCCAGCGCAGCGCCTGTGATACCAGTATTGAAAAATTGCGTACCCAGTTTACCGATCACAGTGATGCGTTCAATGAGGTGCAGGCGCGGTTCTATAAAATTGGCGGCGATGTTGCCCGCATCGAACAGGCTATTGAGCATGCGCAACAGCGCGCGCAAGAGCTACACAAAGATCTGGAACAAACCGAGCGCAACTTCACCGAAGCCGAAGAACATCTCAACACCGACCGTCAAAAAGCCGCTGGTTGGGATGCTGAATTTAATGAGCTGGCTCCAGCTCTGGAACTGTCTCTTATACACATCTCCGAGCCCACGAGACCAGAGAGGATCT
>CAJXVK010000079.1 GCA_913060735.1 uncultured Cellvibrionales bacterium | reverse complement strand
TCTACACTAGATCGCTCGTCGGCAGCGTCAGATGTGTATAAGAGACAGCAAATAAACAGAAGATATCTGAATGATGAAGAACTCATTAGATATATTCGATCAACTAATGTATGGAGTTATATCCCAGACGCAGTAACAAATCTTTTTAATCATAAAGCAGGAGGGGTATCGGTATCAGCTAGCGATAGAACAACACTGGCCGGACATGATATACCAACAGAGTGGTTTGAACATAACAATCAGCCTCTTACTTATGCACAAGTGCAACAGAGGTTAGAACAGGATACATTAGAAACTTGGTTGCAAGACCGTGGAAATTTAACTGCTGCGCAAGCAAATGTTCTCAGCCATTATTCTGATACTAGTGCTTTAGCTTATGATATAGCTGACGGATTAGATAATTTAGTACACACTGGTAACTTAAGCATAATGCTCAACGATAGAAATCTGCATTGGCTAGCAGTTAATGTGACAAGAGATAACAATACTATTTATTGGCAGTTTGGCGATTCTGCTTATGGTAATAGATCAGGGGAAACTATAGAGAGGACTATACAACACGCTATTCACATATATAATCTGCGTCGTATAGGAGGATATTCTCAACAAGGACATGAGACACTACTGCTTGGGCAACGACGGCCATTTAATATTCGCGCAGGAGACACTCAAGATAATGCAGACCGGGTTAATGAGTGTGCAGTATATGCTTGGATATATTTAACAAATATGCGACAAGGTATGCGCGACAGTGCTGCACCAGCAGAGCTAATTCGTAGGTATAGTCTACTAATTAGGAAAGATTGACATTATATCAATCACAGAAAGTATTGAGTTATTGTTAAACCTATCCAACTAATGGGAGAGTGTCCGATAGTCTGTGTAAATAGCCAACGTATATTATCTCCTAATTAGGGTTATCCCTAAGCAATCACATACTATATTTAACTAGTGCTTATCAATGAACCTGGTGGTGGTAACGAAATACGCCATTAAGGGTAATGCTTATTCCACCTCTTGATAGTCCTGCTGTTGTATCAGCCACCACATTCATGGTCTAAGCTACTCGCAAATGTCAGTGCCAAAGCTCTACACTCAAGCAATGCTACCCAAGGAAGCAATTTCGGCCATATGGAGCCTCATCCTAAAAGCCGCGCCCTTATAAAACGCAGCACTCGCGCAGAGATTCCTTCCTTGTTGGATAGAGAGCCGGATGGAGGGTTTTTATCAGCAAACTGTATACGCGCATTGCCTTTCATCATGCTGAGATATACCGCGGGAAGGTAACGCTTTAGCCGCCAAATTATTCTGTCGCTAAGGCGAGTTCCAGCAAGTATATAGTGCTTACCCTTTCGAGAATCGTCGTACACGGTTGCCGCAATACTATCTGCGGTAATGCCTGTTGCGGCATGGAGTCTAGCAGCTATTTTTGCTGCGTCAGGATTGTTACTGCGCATGCTCTTAGCTAAGTTGCTTTGAAAGAATGTAGGGCATACAACAGACACTTTTACCCCATAAGGATCAAGTTCACTCAGCAGCCCCTCCGATAAGGACACCATGCCCGCCTTTGAGGCGTTATAGGCAGACATTCCACCCATATGTAATAGCCCGGCCAAAGACGCTACATTGATAAGGAGCCCTTTACTTTCCTTCAATAGGGGCACGCAGACATGGCAGCCTTTCACAGCACCCATTAAATTGATATCCACAGTCCACTGAAAGTCTTTCATGGATAAGCAATCAATATCCCCGGTCGACGCCACACCTGCATTATTGACTAAGGCATCCAGCCCTTGCCAGCGCTCGGAAATAATACCAACTAGTTCCTGCCACTGGGCATCACTGGTAATATCCAGGTGGTGGAAAAAACAATCGTTGCCATACTCTCCCTTCAGATGGGAAGCAATCCTGATTCCCTCCTCTTCCTGAATATCAGCAATACAAATAGACCAACCTTCACTGGCATACTTTTTCGCCAGGGCCAGACCCAAACCACTCGCTGCTCCGGTAATAAGAATACGTTTCATTTAAATATCCATCCCTCATTTACAGTTTAATCTTTGTATAAGCCTTTGTATAAGGGCGACTGATAAACGACCTTTTCTCCGGTATGGTCAGAGTGAAAGTGAGCTAGGAAAGCGGCCTCGATCCCCCTCATCGCTAGACTTTTGACGATACTGTCACGCTCGGTGTACCCCAGTACCGCAATTACCGCTACGACAATAAGTAGGGCTGCGGCTCGTTTCATGGTCAGTACTTTTGGACGACTTCACTGATCAAAATAATAGCCCGAGAAACGCAATCCAGTGAATCATATTCGGACAGATCGATTCTCCTTAGGACGCTTCAGAGTCCCATCTAACCTAATGAGATTATTGGTTTTATTGCGCTTTTGAGTGGTAGCAGTCAACCTGACTGTATTTGTTTTTATTGGTGCTCTAAATTATTACCGATTAATTACTGGGCATATTGTCCGATTATGATCATTAAAAGTCTTCTCTCAAGTCATAAGATATAAGCAGACTCATAACAATAATGTAAAGTAGCGATTCTGCACTGCGCACTTAATTTTTCATCCAATCTGATCATTTTATTAGCAGTTGTCGGCCCGCCTAACCTAAAGCAATTAGATTATGTAGATTTGGATGCCCAGCTGATATGGAGATTAGTGGAGATCAAAGGTAACAAAGAGCTTTGAAAATGTGGGTAACTAGATTTAACAAACCATGGTTGCATTTTATTGTGCTGGGCATTATTTTTTTTAATGCTCAGAGCTCAATATTTCCTGAGCCGAAAGTCGTGATTGGTCCCTTGCATACATCGCGGGTCGAGGCGCTACAACAGCAGTGGATTGCTTTGTTTGGTCGCCAGCCTTCAGTGGCACAACAAGAAAAAATGATCGCCGAAGAGTTGGAGCGTGACTTATTGTTTCACTATGCATTGGATCTTGAGCTTCATCTGCGCGACAAGATTGTCTATGACCAACTGATCCGCAATATGCGCTTTTTAAACATAGCAGAAGGTAAAAATAATGCCGGGTTGTTTCAGCAGGCATTGGATCTGCAGTTGCATTTGGGCGATGAGGTCATTAAGCGCCGACTTGTTAAAAAAGTGCAAGAGCGTTTGCTGAATAAGAGTCCACCTTCCGCGCCTACCGAGCAACAGCTTCGCGCTGAGTTTTCTAAACGCATGGAAGAATTTCGTGTTCCTGCACGCCTATCGATTTCGCAACTCTTTTTTAACCGGGAGAGTGAGGTCGAACTTGAGTCGGCTATTGCCATCATTCAACAGCAAAATCTTGATGCCAATACAGCTAGGCGTCTAGGTTCACCGTTTATGTCTGGCTATGAATTTCGCGATCAGACCCCCGATCAGTTAGCTCGACACTTTGGTGTCCGGTTTGTCTTAGAACTCATGCAGGCAGAGCCCATTGCAGGTCAGTGGTTGGGACCAATTCATTCGATCTATGGTTTGCATTACGTATGGGTTGCGGCGCTTGAGCCTGGACGCGATGCACAGTTTGAAGAGGTGCAACCACAAGTTCGCAGAGACCTGATGGCCAAAGCTCGTACGCAGGCATTGAAAGACTCTATTGCGGCGCTACGAAATGACTATGAGGTTAGATTGTGAAGCTGTTATTACGCTTAACTTTGGGCATGTTAATGCCACTGTTATTGGCGCACCCTGCACAAGGGCACCTGTTTGCTCCTTCGCTGCTGAAGATAGTAGAGACGCAACTGCATCATTACAACGTGGTTTGGAAAACCCCGGCTAAGCGCTCCAGTGGTATTCCATTGCAACCCACTTTTCCTGACCGCTGTGAGGTGAGTAATCCAAACTCGCCGAGAACTGAGGGCACGGGAATTATTTCCAGTTGGCAGTTACGTTGTGATCAGTTGGGTGATCAAGGTTTAGTGGGTCAAGTTGTGGGCGTGAGCGGGCTAGGGACGAATCAGGTGTCGACCATGATAATGCTCAGTCTGCGTGATGGACGGCGGTACCAAGCAGTATTAACGGCAGAAAACCCTGAGTTCCTGATACCGGCAATACCTGGTCAGGGGCAGGTGATGATCGAGTATTCAAGGCTGGGGTTGGAACACATCGTGGGTGGTATTGATCACCTTATGTTTGTATTTGGTTTGCTTTTATTGGTAGGTAGTGGCGCGCGCTTGTTTTGGACAATTACGGCATTTACCGCAGGGCACAGTATTACACTGTCACTGGTGACGCTCGGCTTTATAAGTTTTCCAGTATCACTAGTGGAATTTACCATTGCCCTGAGTATTTTTATGTTGGCACTAAACCTTGCTCGCCGTGACTTTTCTCTTAGCGACGGGGGTGGCTTATTTCGCCACTACCCATGGTGGTTAGCCGGGGGTTTTGGCCTGCTGCACGGTATGGGCTTTGCGGGTGCATTGGCGGAGATCGGCCTGCCCCAGAGCAATGTACCACTGGCTTTGTTGTTTTTTAATATCGGGATAGAGGCGGGACAAATTGCGTTTATTCTTTTGCTACTGGGAGCTTGGCGGTTGATCAAGCGCCCACTGTTACCTTGGCAGGAGCGTTTGTTGCCCATACCTATTTATGCATTGGGCGGGCTGTCGGCCATGTGGTGCATCGAGCGCGGACTGATATTTCTGAATTAGGTTGGTAAAAATTTGTAGTGCCTATGGGCTAAACCAATCGGGTCATTATTTAAAATTAAAATTCTGTCAGACAAAAAAAGCAGATGTCTCACATCAATGTTTGAGATCAGCTCTGACCGCGAAGTATAGGAGCGACTATGAATAATCATATAAACAATGTAGGGGGATCGGGCGCTGCTGCACATACTACAGGTCAGCCTCTCTCAGGGCATCGCAACGCATTGACCTTGTTGATGATGGCCTATGCCCTGTCGATGTGCGATCGGATGATTTTGTCTGTTTTGTTTCCGGAAATAAAAGCGGAGTTTACTTTAAGTGATACCCAGTTGGGCTTGCTGGGTGGTGTTTCATTCGCCTTCTTTTATGCCACCATGGGCCTACCCATTGCACGTCTGTCAGATCAGTACAGCCGCAAGCGCATCATTATTACCAGTCTTGTGGTTTTTTCCTTAATGACCGCATTATGCGGTCTGGCCGGGGGTTTTATCAGCCTTTTGTTGCTGAGGGTCGGTGTGGGTATTGGCGAAGCCGGTGTAAACCCTGCCAGCCACTCCATCATTGCAGACTATTTTCCACCGCAGCGTCGTGCGCTCGCCATGTCCATATTAATGCTAGGTGGCAGCGTTGGCATGATCCTGGGTTTTGTTGGTGGTGGTGTTGTCGCCGAACATTATGGTTGGCGTGCCGCGATGGTGGCCGTAGGACTGCCGGGTCTGTTACTGGCCTTTGTTATGGGCAAGCTATTAAAAGAGCCTGCTAGGAGCACGTTTGAGACACAAGCCCCTGAGCCGCCTCCACCCATACTCACTACCGCCAGAGCTATGTGGCAAAACCGCGCCATGCGCCATTTGATCTTCTGTGCGATAGCCACAGGTTTGATGTCGTATGGTTTAACCCAGTGGCTACCGACTTTTTTTATGCGAGCACATAATCTCAGTCAATCACAGACGGGCATGTTGATTGCAGGATTGTTTGGCATATCGGGGGCGATCGGAGCATTGGTGGCCGGTAAGGTGTTTGATCGCTTGGCCGCTCGTGGTTTTCAGTACGGTATGTGGATGCTTGCCATCGTACCGTTTCTTACTATGCCTTTGTTTATCATGGGCTTGCTGACCGACGAACTAACCACTGCTATTGTGCTGCTTATTATTCCAGGTTTTGCTGCTAACTACGCCATGGGTCCAGTCTTTGCCATGGTGCAAACCTTATCGCCAGTCAATATGCGCGCCGTCTCTTCGGCCATTATGATGCTGTTTATTAATCTTATCGGCATGGGCTTGGGGCCTTTGCTGGTAGGTGTTCTCAGTGACCTACTAACTCCTCGTTATGGTGCAGATGCATTGGGTATAGCATTGGCCTGTTTTACCCTCGTCGGCCTTTGGGGGGCTCTGCACTCATGGTTGTGTGGTCGAGTCTTGGCGAAACAGAAAGCACAAAGTGCATAAGCCGCTTGTATTACTTATTTTCAGTCGTACCAGCGGCTCGATAATATCAGGCTCTTGCAGGTCAACAGTCGACGGCCCAGATGCGGGGAGATACACAAGCGTCAACTAGTTTCTGTTCGCTGATCTCTGTCTTATTCAGTTCAACTATTAGCTGCTTATAAACGCTTGCTTGAACGCGTTGCTCTTGCATTTAAATTTCTCAAAGAAGCATTTTATATTTGCTAGATCGCAGATGACGAATTCGATATCTGTCCGAATATGATGACGGGCTATTGGGAGTGCTTACTATAATCAAGCGTAACTGACATATGTAACCACGATGACTTTATGGGAATTAGGAGAAGGTGATGGATTTTGAATACAGCGAAAAAGTACAGGATTTGCTTCACCGGGTTCGAAAGTTTATTGATACAGAGATTATGCCCAATGAGGCAACCTATAATGAACAGCTTGCTACTAGGCTGGGTGATTTGTTGGAGCAAACCACTCAATACCTGAAGGCTACCACTCTGGCTGATGCGGTTAAGTCTATGGGTGCAGCCTGTTCTAACGCAGAAAGATAACGATAAGAAATAATACTATATGCTTGAACCAGAGAACAATATCACTCCATCTTACTTCCTTGATCCGCCGCGCCTGCTACGCTTTTTTTTGTCAAAAAGATTTAGCCGATTTGCAAACACAGAATGGAAAACGAAAAAGCGTGCAGCCGTTGAGAAGAGTCGCAAGGCCGAAGGGCGGCCTCACGTAGTGGAGTATTTCCACCAGGTGGATGATCCCTATTCGCACCTGATGGCACAGGTAGTCGCGCGGTTTGCCGAGCGTTATGATATTGAGATTGTGCCGCATCTTATCCGTGCAACCGGCGGTCGTAGTCAGCCTGAGGCAGAAAAACTGGCCGTTTGGGCGCGCCGTGACTGCGGATTGATTGCGTCGCATTATGGTTTGAGCTTTCCAGAAGATGCTGACGTAGAGCCTGAGCCTGAATTGCAGCAGGCGGCTAATCGAGCACTGACAAAGCTTGACGCAAAAGATTTTCTAACTCGGGTTAAAGGCATAAGCGCCAGCTTATGGTCAAGTGGATCTATCGATGCTGGTGATGTGACTGTTGTAGAAGCTGACGCGGCTGTCGAAGCAGGGTCTGCGCGCCTGGCAGAATTGGACCATTATTCAGGCGCGATGCTCTATTATGCTGGCGAGTGGTACTGGGGCGTTGATCGCCTGTTTTACTTGGAGGAACGCCTGCGTGAGTTGGGTGTGTGTAAAGAGCCGAGTCAGCCCTATCTAGCACCGCGGCCTGATATTGATATTAGCGGTGTTGATGCCAGTGAACTGGATTTACATTTTTTTCCGTCTCTTAACAGCCCCTATTCCGCAATCATTTATGATAAGACCATCGAGCTTAGTCGGGCTTACAAGATAAACCTACACCACAAACCTGTTCTGCCAATGGTAATGCGGGGCGTCCCAGCCACGTCAGCCAAGGCTGCCTATATTTTCTTTGATGTAAAGCGCGAGAGTGAATTTATGGGTGTGCCTTTTGGAAACACGGTAATAACAATTGGCAAGCCTGTCCGGCAGTGCTACTCACTATTACCCTGGGCGAAATCGCTCGGTAAAGATACAGAACTCTTAAGTACTTTAATACGCTATGCCTTTGCTGAAGGCAAGGGACTGCACCGACAAAAAAATATCCGGCGCGCGGTAGAGGAAGTAGGCTTGGATTGGAAAGAAGCGCAAAAACACCTTGGCGGTGACGCGTGGAAACCCTTTATAGAAAAGCACCAGGATGAAATGGTGGAAGGTATGGGCCTTTGGGGAGTGCCTTCCTACCGATTGTGTGGTCCTGAGGGTGAACCTGATTTAGAAGTTTGGGGGCAGGACCGTTTGTGGTTGGTGGCGGCAGAGATTTGTCGTCGAGCTTCGCTCTAACCCCTTTTCGGTTGATAGACCTATAAAAAATAACAATCTGGAAATTATTATGCGTACATTACTTTTAACCTTGGCTTGTTTTATCGCATCGGTGAGTGCTGCAGAGGAAAAGCAGCTGTTATGGGGGGATACTCATTTACATACTACCTATTCTTCGGATGCCTATACAAACGGCAATCTAACAGCTGATCCGAATACTGCCTACCGCTATGCGCGTGGCTTACCTGTGTTGCATCCTTACCATCAAGCCAAGGTGAAGATTGAGACGCCGCTGGATTTTTTGGTGGTAACCGATCATGCTGAAATGTTGGGTGTTGTACGTACCGTGCATCGCGATGGAGTGGACTACACCGGCCTAGGGCTGATGGATTCGCTTAAGGCATGGGTCGCTGGAACGGCCTTGAATTACGCTATTGATTCTGGTGATGCTCGTTCGCTGTTTACCGCTGCTTTACCAGAGCCGATGAACGCAACAGAAGCGGCGGCCGGAAATGGCTTAAGCGAAACTGCGTCGATGATTCCCGAAATGATGTCGACACAGATCGATATCTGGCAAAACATCACAAATATGGCTGAACAACACAATGAGCCGGGCGTATTTTCGGCATTGATTGGTTGGGAATGGACTTCCTTGCCCGGCGGCAGCAATCTGCACCGAATTGTGATCACCGATGGTGATGCAAAAAGTGCACAGCGTTATCAGCCTTTTTCCGTCAATGACAGTCAATACCCCGAAGACTTGTGGGCATGGCTGGAGAAAACGGCGCTGCTGGTGGAGGCTGATTTTATTGCTATTCCTCACAATTCAAATATTTCCAAAGGCTTTATGTTTGATGAGACGAGCCTACGAGGTGAAGTGATCGACAAAGATTACGCTGAATTGCGAATGAAGTGGGAGCCTATTGTTGAGATAACTCAGCTTAAAGGTGATTCAGAAACACACCCATCATTGTCTCCAGATGATGAGTTTGCCGATTTCGAAACCTACGATAGGTACATCCAGCGTGAGTGGCAGCCATACGAAGCCAAGCCCGGCGACTATGTGCGCTCAGCATTAAAGCGAGGTCTGATGATTGAGCAAAGAGCCGGTAGTAATCCTTATCAATTTGGCGTAGTGGGTTCCACCGATTCTCATACCACTCTAGCTACAGCGAATGAGAGAAATTTCCAAGGTAAATTTCCAGCCCACTCCATCCCTGCTAATAATCGGAAAAGTCCGGATAAAAGCCGCTTAAGCGGTTGGAATATGTCCGCATCCGGGTTGACTGCCGTTTGGGCAACAGAGAATACCCGCAGCAGTATTTTGGCTGCTATGAAACGTA
>CAJXVK010000078.1 GCA_913060735.1 uncultured Cellvibrionales bacterium | reverse complement strand
CAGCGTCAGATGTGTATAAGAGACAGATATAAAGCCTTCCGCAGTGAGACTGGCGGCAAGGTGTTCGGGAATTTGGACCTAATTGGCGACGGTATCGTTTTACCTCAGGCCGTTGCTTCAAAGGAACTCTTTGCCGATCCTGCCAACTACAACGCAGTGCCGGTGATACTGGGTACTAACCGCGATGAGATGAAGTTGTTTTTAGGCTTTAGTCCCGACCAGGTGGACCGCTTTATGGGTATACCCATTGCCATTAAAAACAGCGCGCGCTATGAGGCATTTAGCAGCTATGCCAGCGACCAGTGGAAAATTAAATCGGTCGACCAATTGGCTACAGTGATGCGCAAGGGCCAAGGAGATAGTGTTTTTGCCTACCGGTTCGACGCGGATGATCTGCGTGACTTTGGTTTTCTCAGTCTGCAAGAACTGATGGGTGCAGCTCATGCCTTTGAGATACCCTTTGTGTTTGGAAACTTTGTTACATTGATGAGTAATATTATCCATCCGGAGTCCGCTCGAGCAGCGAGAAACGCTCTATCACAGAGCATGATGTCCTACTGGGCGTCATTTGCTCATTATGGTGAGCCCGCCAAGGGATATCATGGCAAACAGGTTGAATGGGCAACTTGGAGCAATAACGACGAGCGAAATCGAATAATGATCTTTGATACGTCCTTAGATCGCGGCATTCGTATGTCTCCAATGAAGTTAAAGATGCAAGATCTAAAGCAAAAGTTTATTAACGAGACTCGCTTCAACGACCAGGAAGAACATTGTCAGGTTTATAAACTTTTGTTTACCAACGCGGACTTTATACAATCCGAGTACGACAACCTAGGTGACAGAGGCTGTTCTGGATTCGACTCATAGTGCACAGATGGAGTCACTAATTCTCAAGACCAATAAACTCACTGACAGAAAAAAGCCCCGTAGATTTATGCTGCGGGGCTTTTTAAATGGTACTGAGTATTAATTTTTAAAAGCTATGCTTCGCACTGAACTTGGCAACGCGCCCCAAAGAAGAATGGGTTCGGGCGTCATAGCCAATAAAGTGAATAACGCCAGAGGTCTTGACGACGAGCAAAATCGAGTAATGATCTTTGCTACATCTTTAGATGGCGGCATTCAAATATCTCCAATGAAGTCACAGATGCTAGATCTAAAGCCAAAGTTTTTTTTGCGAGACTCGCCTCAACGACCAGGGAGAACATTGCCAGGTTTACAAGCTTTGTCTACCAACACGAACTTTATACAGTACGAGTATGAGAGCCCTGGGTAACAGAGGCTGGGCAGGATTCGACTCATAAACGGCCAGATGGAGCCGCTTATTCTAAAGAACCAATAAACCCACTTATAGAAAAAAGCCCCGGAGATTTACGCTCCGGGGCTTTTTAAATGGTACTAAGTATTATCCTTTAAAAGCTGTGCTTCACACTGAACTTGGCAACGCGTCCCAAAGGAGAATGGGTTCGGGCATCATAGCCCATAAAGTGCATAGCGGCAGGGGCCTTCTCATCTGTAAGGTTCAAAACAGAGACCGATGCAGAAGTATCACCGCTAGGCAGCGTGTAGGTGTAGTGAGCATCATAGGTTAAGAATTCATCAACCTCGCTGGGATTCTCAACACCACCTAAGCCAGCAAAGTAGGTTACAGTGCCAGACTTGTTCTTAGTGTCTTCAATATACCGCGCATAAACTCGGAAGAAATGGTTGCCTTTCATCATAGAAAGATAGGCATTTGATCGCAGTTTCGGCAGGGACTCAACAGCAAACGGCGCTCCGCCATACAAGTTATAGAAACCTGCAGCCTCATAGACCAAGTCGCCTGAGGTCTTACTATACATATCATACCTATCCAGGTAGGTCCCATTTAAGCCGAACTGCAGCGCTGCAAAACTGGTATCCCAGGTGTAGTCAGCCTGAAAATCCCAACCCTCAAGCTCCACGTTACCGCCATTGGTCAATTCAGTAATAATCTTAACCAGGGCACCGGTAGTCGGATCCAACACCTTCTCTGCATCAGCAGAAGTCGAAGACTCTTTTTGAAACGGATTCATCAATTTAATTTCCCAGTAATCCACCGAGATATTTAAACCCTCAATAGGGCTAGCTATAAGCCCAATACTCAAGTTTTCCGATTCTTCTGGCTTCAGGCTGTCCGGAATCGGTGTTTCAACCGAGATATAGGAAGTCGAGCCCGCCGGCTGAGTAATACCCACCGCAACGCTCGTAGGAATTACAGGACGTCGGAAGCCCTCCTCATAGGAGGCACGCAGTGCAATATTGTCAGTGATATCCCAGCGAGCAGAGAGCTTAGGTGTGGTCACGCTGTCGATCTTGTAGTCCACATAACGCAGACCCATATCTACTGACAGGTTGTCCAGAACAGGCAGCTGTACTTCAGCAAAGGCGCTGGTTGTTTTCTCCTCAGTCTTGTTTTTATAGCCTGTAGGCAAAGCACCAAAGGCCACATAACCTTCTGGATATAGGGCCGCATTGTTGTCACCATAGGGGTTCACTGTTGTATCAAAATCGATAAACTGGGCACCGGCTGCCCAGGCAACGGATCCACCAGCCAACTCAAGAGAGGGTAGATCACCACTGAGTACTACATCGACTAACAGGCGGTCGGTTTCCACCAGGGTGTTGTAATCGCCCATCATATAGTCCATTACTTCGTCACTATTTGCCAAAGGGCTGTTTGCAGATGCACCTATTGCGGAACCAAATGGGTTGTACCACAGGCACCCAGCATTTGCGTTACCACGGTCAGCGGCAAGACCAGAACAGTTATCTCCACCCAGACCGCTCAGCGCATTGCGGAAGTTTGCATTCAGTACTTCCACCGCATCCGGCTCATCTCGGGACTCATGAGCGATAGATATAGACGCGTCATATGAAATCGACTCGGTCAGATCACCACGGCTACCAAAGGATAAATTATATTTTTCCCACTCCTTCTTAACATCGAGTGAAGGTCCTTCAGCGCCCCTGATACGGCCAACAAAGACAACACCATCGGTTGTTGAATTGGCAAAAGCTGCCGCCTGAGCTGCGCTGTAACCTACATTGGCTTCAAAATCTAATAGCCCTGGATTGTTCGGGTGAACAACTGCTGGACTGACGCCACTGTAGTTAATACCTTCCGCCGAAGGCAGGTAAGACGGTGAGGTAAACCAGTTGGTATCAATGGTTGAATAGAGCAACGACCCATAGAGCTCTTTTGAGTCATCAAGGTCATAACGTCCCTGAACAAAAAACTTGGCGCGCGTGGCGGGATCCGTCACATTTACGAAGTTAGTATAGTAATAAGAGCACTTGCCACCAGCACTTGGGAAGCTTGCAGACTCGCCATAGACCGTACCACAGGAGGGATCCCGTGCAGCACCAATCGTCGGCGCAAGATCAATACGAACCGCTGTATCTGTTGCTGGGTTATAGGGTAAAAAAGCGCCGGGATGGCCAACATCAGACTTTCCCAAGAACCAGGAACCATTATTTGGATTTGGATCGACCGAAAGATTAGCATCATTAACACGCAGGCTACTACGATCTTCAATTTCAAATGAGGCCACTATATTGTAGTTATCACCAGCAAAACCTCCGATAGCAGAAAACCTGCTATCGCCATCACTATTACTTATGTCCGAGTGGCTGACACGTACCTCTGCACCCTCGAAGCGATCCCGGGTAATAAAGTTGAATACCCCTGCAATGGCGTCGGAGCCATAGGTTGTAGAGCCACCATTTTTAAGTAATTCGATGCGGGACATTGCAATCTGCGGATAGCTTCCCACATCAGCTCCCATGCCGCGCTTGCCGTTAACCAGATTCAGAGTGCGGCTAGAGCCAAGTCCACGCATATTTATGTTTTGCGTACCAGTATTGCCGGTCCCGCCAGTGTATTGGTCTGAGCGATTATCTGAACCAGACACCGCAGGCATGTTTTGAATAATATCCAACATGTCCGGCGAGCCCTGGGACTCGTACTCGTCTCGGTCCAATACATCGACGGGCATGGACATCTCTTCACGCGCCCTAGCGATGTGCGTACCAGTAATCAGCACCTCTTCAATGGATTCATCCTCTGCCAAGCCAGCGACTGGTATCACCGCTATGAAGGTAGCCCCTGCTGCCACGAAAGCCGTGCTTAAATGATGGAACTTTTTATTTAAGAACATTTTATTATTTCCCCACTAATTAATCATGAAAGTAAAGTTACAACCAGATTTTTGTTACTAAGACCTATTATTTTTAAATGCTGTTAGTAAGGTCTGTCTATAATAGTAAGCCTTATTACAGTAATCGTCAATATAACTCGAACAGAATTAAAGTCCGATCCGAAGAATTAGAGAAAACCCTAAAAACCTGCATTTAAAGGCTTAATTAGGTCACTTTAATGGCAATATTTGCAGCAATAGTCTGCCAAAAGCAAAGCACATATCTTAGTAAAGAGATAAAACCTGCTGACATTATTAGTTTTATGGAGGATTTATAAGGATCTATTAAGCATCAGGTCAATAGTTAAACCATATTGCCAGGAAAAATGATAGAGAAGCAGAATCCATGGCCTGCGCCTGCAGGAATTTGGGTTCAGTGGCCGCGCTTTGCGGTGTAACCCCTGTGCAGACAGTATTGTACTGGCCAACGTCGAGAGATAAACCATAAGATGGGCTGGCATAGCCCCGCAACAGTTGCTAAGGTTGCGTCTCGCCATCTAATGTAAGAGCTATGACCAAAACCGATACGGCAAAGAAAACCCGAACCCGGCTATCGCCAAAAGCCAGAAAAAATATGATTCTGGACTGTGCGGCCAAACTCGTGGCAGAGGAAGGTGTCTCCGCTGTGACTATGGAGCGTCTAGGTACTGAAGCAGAAATCAGCAAGGCGTTGGTGTACAACTACTTCCCCAGCGTTACATTGCTGTTACAAACATTATTAACGCGCGAATATCGTCACCTACGTAGAGTCCAGCTGAAAGCTGCTGAAAGCGCTGAGACTCTGGAGCAACTGGTCCGCCGGGTCACTAAGGTATATCTCTCTTATATCAGCGATCGCGGGCTTATCATTGAGCGTCTATCCCTAGAGCCCTCTGTGGCCAATAGCGGCGACCCCAACAAATATGGTCGAGATCCAGCGGTAAACTATCTCGCCGAAATACTCTGTGACAACTTCAATATAGACATCGAAGTCGCTAGGGCCACAGTAGATATCTCCTATGGCATGCCAACCGCTGCAGGGCAATATCTTATCCATAACGACATCAGCCTACAGACGATAGAAGATATTACTGTGGCCATGATTTTGGGCAGCTATCAGGCTATTCAGAAAAAATACGAGACCTCTCTAAAAACCCTACTCAAACGCCCTCGTAATAAAGCTGTCTAAAAAGGTTAGTGGCCGCTTGATTCGATCTCCGATACCGCATTAATACCCAGACAGGCAGCAACAAAACACTATTGACCATAAGCTCAATAAAAGCCAAGGATTGAGGTCTTTGGAGCTATTGCAACCATAAAAGCTGTCTAGGCAATAACGACAAGAAAGTGAGTTGCGAACATGAGAAATCCGCCTGTTATTTTTGCACTGCCATTTTCGACAATCTCACTTAGCGGTGGTCAGCTAGCTCCCCAGGCATCCAGCTTGCGCACCGACAGGCGTGACTGGGGATCAACCGCCTGACGCAGGGAAAAGATATTACCATCCAGATCTCGGCTGTAGACTTGCCAGAAACCATCCAGCTCAACAGGCTCGCTTACAAAATCCAACCCCAGACTAGTCAGACGCCGGTACTCTGCCTGAATATCTGCAACCTCGATAGAGAACGAATAGCCCAACGCAGTCACAGCGCGCTGGCCAGTAAATTCTGGCGTCTCCGGGCTGACATATTGCCAAATCTCGATCACCTTGGATGCCTGATTTAACTTAAACCAGCCACCAATCAAGTCGACATTATCTATAGCTACTATATCGTCAAGTCTGGGATTGTCAGTAACATGGGCATATCTGTAGGGCTTAAACCCTAATACCATTTGATAGAACTCCATCAGCCCAACAATATCATGGGTCGCCAAACCCACCTGAGACATCCATAGATTTCCATCCAAATCCTGCTCGCGGCCGCCATAACCTGCGTCCTCTAACAATTTACCATCCAGCTGTTCGAGCTCAATCATATTGCCGTCCGGATCATAGGCATAGCCATAGGTGATGCCATAGCCACCAAGATCAATGGGTTGATCACCGCGGGATAGCGGATCTATGCCCATGGCCACAAACTTATCCCAGCCAGAGTCATAGTCGGGAGATTGAAAACAGGTATGAGTCATACCTGGCCCCTGGGGTGGCGTATTGCGTACAGGGATGCCCTGGTTACCCTCGAACTGGGTTAATTCCAACAGCATATTGGGGCCCCTGAGAACAGCTATCTCATAGGCAATATTGTCCTGACCAAATAACTTGCTGGCCTGTTCATTAACGCTCACCGACTCTCGTCGCAACAACTCAAACTGAGTGGCTCCCTGATAGAACGCCAGCGCAGCATCCAGATCTCTTACCGATAGTCCAATATGGTTTAACCCAATGACACTGGTGCTGGCATCGGCGACAGTTGCTTTTTTATCCACATCTACTGGGCTCGTCGGCTGCAAAACCAGATACAGGCCAATACCTAGAGCGGCGATTAACAGCGCAGACTTGTTGACAAGGTTCATAAGGGTTTCCAAAACAGTTAAGGTTTAGTTGGGGAGAGAAAATACCAACAGCATGTTGCCTGGCATTTCGGCCCACTTATCATAGCCAGAGGTCACAAATAGCTGACCATTAGCAATGACTGGACCGTCAGCCTCGATCGACCCACCTTGCCCCTTCAGGCCATTGACCGCTGTGAATTCTCTAAAGGTATTGTAAGTCCAGAGAGTATCGCCACTGCTGGCATCAAAGGCGCGCAGCCGACCATCCATGCCACCGGCAAATACCAGACCAGGGCTACTGCTCACCGCGGCAGAAATACCCTGAAAACAGGCAAACTTGATGTCTTTAGGGCACAGAGATGGAAGGACATTACGCCACAAAAACTCCCCTGTATCTGGATCCAGCGCATGCACTCCAGGGTAGGGATCGCCTTGGTTATAGCGATTCTTAGTGGGAAGATCAGACACGCCAACATACAGGCGCTCACCATCGCTGCTCATACCCCAGTGCACGCCACCCATGGTGCCACCACTACCTACTCTTTGACGCCAGAGTATTTTGCCCTGCTGATCTGGATCCATAGCATAGGTGAGCCCAGATTTTTGTCCCACCAACAAGAGATCTCGGTTAGATTTTGAGGTCACCAAAATAGCTGAGGCACCAATATCATAATCTGGCCCATCTTCCTCTGGGCAGTTGATAGCTGTGAAGCCACAGGCGCCATTCCAGGCATCGTTGGCGGTCACCTGAGATACCCATTTCACCTCACCTGTTGCGGTGTCCATGGCAATTACCGAATCACTGGTTCCTGTGGCTGGCGACGAGTAGTTTTGTCCGGTGGTGGCATAGATAAGATTGCGCTTGGTGTCCAGCGTAGGGCCAGACCAGATAGGCGCTCCCGAGGGGCCAAAGCGATCTACACCAACGGCATTTTTACCCAGGCGCTCGGGTTTATCTGTAGTGTAGGTACGCCAGGCAATACTACCGTCCTCCAAGTTGAGCGCAACCAAGGCACCGCGGAAGGTACAGCAGGCATAGTTCGACTGAGCCGCAGGCACAACCTCCGATGATGACAGGGGCACATAGACTCTTTTACTATCAGCAGTCACCGAGCCAGTAACGCTCGCTAGAGGGTGGCTGTGAACCTTGGTTTTCCAAAGTAACGCTCCGGTCTTTGCGTTTAGCGCATAGGCATTGGCCTTGTAGTCACCAAACAATAGTCTGGCTTCCCCAGCAGCCTGATTACCCGCATCGCCCTGCAGTTTAATGGCGCCGCGAACCTCATTCTCAGCCTGAAAGGTCCAGCGAATGCAGCCAGTATCTGTATCCAAAGCGTACACAGTCCCATCCTGACTCCCTATATAAGTCATACTTTCTGTCACGGTAGGCTGGGATCTCACCCTAGTGGAATCGGGGAAGGCGAAGGCCCATTTCAGTTCAAGATCTTTAACAGTCTGTTTATTTAATTTGGTTTCATTTGTCTGAAAGCGCTGGCTATTGAGCTCGCCACCCCAACCTGCCCACTGGGCACTGGCTGGAGAACTGGTTTTAGCCGGAAAATCTGCGACGCAGAAGGCATCAGACAAATCAGCTGCTTTGTCTGACGCCATTTTCCCAGTTACATAATAAGCTACCTGCTGCATCTCGCTAGCCGAAAGCGACAGCCCGGTGGTGCTCATCACACCACTGGTGAGCGATTTAATAATACGCTCGGGCTGATAAAGCTTTAAAGCTGCCATTTGCGGCGCCTTAGGCATAGCACCGGCATGGCAGCTGACACATCTAGCCTGATATAACTGCTTACCAAGGACATAGTCTGCATCAATAGCCTCAACTGCAGAGCTCTCCTCAGCCACGGAGGTCACGCAGAGGATCGCAACTGAAACCCCGATCAGAAATTTGACCAAATTGGTATTTGGAAGAATATTTGAAGAAGCACTACTGTGTTTGGGTGTGATCATCTTTATACTCGTGTATCAGATGTTAACCTAACCTGATGCATTTTTCGGAGTTTCTCTTAAATCGCTTAAAAACCACCCTTGAGGGGACATAGGCGAGCGCTGGATCGAACATCAAACGTTCATATTGGTCAAGGTACAAGCCAACCTTTTCACCTTCAGACTCACAACTGTCATTGCTTCTATTTAACCTAGGGTAGCAAAACGCCTATCCTTTAGTATTTATTACGTATTTAGTCAGTAAAGCAGTTTCAACGACTGCATCTATCATTCCAATATACTTAATTTACAATATAATTCAATTTTACCCGCATAATTTACTTAAATATGTAAAATTTATCCAGAAAATGGCCTAAAATCTTTGCATCTTCTGTATTCGCAGTTATTATTCAAATAGTTAATAAGTAGCTGTTTGTAGCCGCTGGGCACATTTTAAAGCAGGTCAATTACTAGCTGTCGATAGAAACTACCGAATCGGCCTTAGTTAAAGGGCCTATAACCAGGATCCACAGGAGTTGTTTAATGTTTAATTTAGAAGGTCATGTAGCACTGGTCACGGGTGGAAATGGCGGAATCGGCCTGGCCTATGCCCGGGGACTTGTGAAGTCAGGCGCTGCCGTTGCTATCTGGGGTCGCAATACAGAAAAAAATCAGACCGCGGTTGATGAGCTTAGGAGCCTGGGCGGCAATGTGCACGCTTTTGTCTGTGACGTGACCGATGAGGCTATGGTCAAGCAAATCTTTGCTGATACCCTGGCTCATTTTGGCAAAGTAGACTCCTGCTTTGCTGTCTCTTATACACATCTGACGCTGCCGACGAGCG
>CAJXVK010000077.1 GCA_913060735.1 uncultured Cellvibrionales bacterium | reverse complement strand
TCTCTGGTCTCGTGGGCTCGGAGATGTGTATAAGAGACAGGCGCGCGACTCAGTGAGATGTTCAGTTAAAAGTGGAATAATCTATTTCATAAATTATATCAGCGATAAATTCAAATTTAGTCATTTTATTACGAATCAGGTTTTCTACTGGGCCTCTGTTTTAGGTCAGCCCCACAGTGTGGGTAGACAGCGTTTAAAAAATTGTCATTGCAGCCAAAACAGAAAGTACGTTCGAATAGACAGATTACTGCCTTATTGCAATCAGATTCCTTTAAGGCATTAAAGAGCTGGTAGTTTGATTTAGGTTCTAGAATCTATAATCAATTTAAAGCACTATTTGTTGCAAGTGACTTTAACGGGTACCAAATACCACCATGGTTTTTCCGGACACAGAAACTAATTCGCGCTCCTCTAAATCTTTAAGTACGCGCCCGACCATTTCACGAGAGCAGCCAACAATTCGGCCTATTTCCTGACGGGTGATCTTGATCTGCATACCATCAGGATGAGTCATAGCATCAGGCTCTTTACATAAATCTAACAGGGTTCGTGCGACACGACCGGCTACGTCAAGAAATGCCAGGTCGCTGACTTTACGTGTGGTATCGCGCAGACGTTGAGCAATTTGCGTACTGATTGCAAAAAGAAGCTCCGGGTGCTGATGTCCCAGCTCAATAAATTTCGCGTAACTGATTTCGCCAACTTCACATTCTGTCTTAGTTCGAATCCAAGCGCTGCGATGTTCTTGGTCGAAAAGGCCCATTTCGCCAACGAAATCACCGGGGTTGAGATAGGCGAGAATCATTTCTTTCCCGTCGTTATCGTCTTCGATGACTACAGCAACTGATCCTTTAATGATGTAATAAAGCGTATCACCCTGATCGCCAGCATAGATAATAGTGCTTTTTGCGGGATATCGACGACGGTGGCAATGCGATAAAAGATTTTCTACATTGTCTATGTGTGGGGTAAGAGGTACAGGCGCCAATGTGTTTCTCCTTGTGTGGTTTCCTAAGCCGCCGCTGATTACCACTCCATATAACAGTTATTTCGCGACCTTTGGAATTATTGTAGTAAAAATATTCTGTAGGCGAGCGAATATTCCGTGGGACTCTATGCTAACCTTTGCGGCCTTTAAGGCGAGGTAGATTATGAAAGCGACAATTAAATGGGTAGACGACGTAATGTTTCTGGGCGAGTCCGGAAGCGGGCATTCAGTCGTTATGGATGGCGCGCCAGACCAGGGCGGTAGAAACATGGGTGTTCGCCCCATGGAGATGGTTTTAATGGGCCTGGGTGGCTGTGCATCATTTGATGTGATGACAATGCTACATAAGGGCCGCCAGAATGTTACCGGTTGTAGAACCGAGCTAGAAGCTGAACGGGTAGATGCGTTGCCTGCTGTATTTAGTAAAATTCATCTGCGCTTTATAGTGAGTGGAACCAATCTAAAAGATAGCCAGGTTAAAAGAGCGGTTGAGCTCTCAGCAGAAAAATACTGTTCTGCATCAATTATGCTGGAAGCTGGTGGCGTTGAGATAAGCCATAGCTATGTCGTGGAAGAAGACTAATCGTAATGTCTGACTTGGCGTCTGAGGCAAAAAAGTAACAGTCAAAAAAAAGGAGCCTAAGGAAGGCTCCTAAAAGAATCTTTGGATGAAACGCAAAGAAGGGGTAAGGGGTAAAGCTTTGAAAAATCGCCTCTTAGCGGTCTTTCTAAAAACTGTCGTGCTTTTCAGGGACGTATATTAGAAACCTAGGCCCCATAATTCCAATGCATTTTTTGCATTTATGTAATGCATTTTGGTAATACCGCGCTATTCAATGTAAAAAAAAGGGACCCTGGTGGGTCCCTATAAAAGAATCCTATAGCAAGGATTAAGAGGGGTAATGCGGGGTACTACGAATTTGGTACATCTGTAAATTAAGCTGTGCCACGGTGATTGGTGACCGAATGCCTTACTTATCAGAAGCGTCTATTCCAGGTGCTTCCAACTTAACGAAATCGTCTTTCGCAATTGCAGCACCCGCTAGGCCGGTAAAACCGATCAGTATATAAACGAGTGTCATGGTGTATCTCCTTGGATAAATTTGAGAGCCGTTGCTCCATGGGTGACAATATAGGCGTTCCCATGCCATAATCCAAATGCATTGTTTGCATCAACTATATGCACTTAGGTAATGACCAAGGAATTTAGCCGTGAATCTACAAAAGCTTTCCCGCCTCGACCTCAACTTACTGGTGTCTCTTCAGGCGCTGCTTGAAGAAAAGAGTGTGACACGAGCCGCTCAGCGTCTCTTTATCACTCAACCTGCCATGAGTAGAGTTCTACAACGATTGAGACATCAATTGGATGACCCACTGTTTACCAGAACAGGGAATGAGTTAGTGCCTACGCCTAAGGCGCGAGATCTGCAAATGCGTCTGCCGAGATTACTAGAAAATATCTTAGAGATAGTGAGTGAGGGAGAGTTTGACCCGGCAGCCTATGTGGGCGAAATCACTATTGCTGTGCCAGAGTTTGTAGCTATCTCTCTAGTATCGGAACTAACCAAAGTTGTTACCCAATATGCCCCGGGCGTTATTTTATCAATCTCCAGTGAAACCGATACTGTGGAGGGGGAATTGGCTGACGGCGTATTAGATTTTGCGATTGATATTGAGAAAGGTATTACTGAGGATATCAGCGCGCGTAATCTGGCGATTTTCACCCCATCAATTTGGATGAGAGAGGGGCATCCGTTGGCCAAAAAGTCCCGTGTGACTTTAGATGAGATTCTAGAATACCCCTTCGTACAGTACTACCTACTTATCTCAAAGCGAGTTAGCGCCAGAACCGATGCCCGATTTGACCGGGTACTGCGTGATCTGGGGCGCAAGCGTAAAAAAGCCATGGTAACCAATCAGCTAATGACCGCCATGGAAACAGTCTGTGATACCGACTGCCTTATGGTGGCAGCCAAGTATGGTCTGACGATGGAGCGGGAAATGTACCGTATTGTGCGAAAGCGCTATCCGGCGGAACTGCCTCATGAGGGTACTATTTCATTGGTATTGTTGCAGCATAAAAGAACCGCGGGCTCACCGATTCATCGCTGGCTTGCCGATAAGATTGTAGGACTCATTCGCGAGTGGGATAAGGATCTGGCTACGGACAGCGCTGCGCTTTAGAGTCGGTAGCTGCTTCCAGTCATGGCTGCGGAGACGGCAGTCATTATTGTTTTGATCGGCTTTGGAAAGTGATGACCGCCTGCGTCTAGGGCGGTTTGGGCGTGACGCTCTTCATCAACCAGCATTTCTTCCACGATAGCGCGGCTTTTGTGATCATTAACAGGCAGTTGGTCGAGATGGATTTTAAGATGCTCACAGACCTGATCTTCCGTGGCAGCTACAAACCCCAAGCTAAGTTTATCGCTGATCAAACCAGCGCCGGCACCAATACCAAAAGACATGGCATACCAAATTGGATTGAGTAGGCTCGTATTACCACCGAGTTCAGTAATGCGCTCTTCACACCAAGCCAAATGATCAATTTCTTCTGCTGCGGCATGTTCCATCTGCACACCAACTTCGGGTAACTTGGCCGTTAAGGCCTGTCCCTGATACAGCGCCTGGGCACAGACCTCACCCGCGTGATTAACGCGCATCAACCCAATCGCATGTTTGCGCTCCTGCTCCGACAGTTCTGTATCTTCTAGTTTAACGGCAGGAGATGCTCGCTGTGGAGTCGGCGCACTGGCAAATGCGGTGCGCATCCCTTGGTCGAGTTGGGTAAGCAGTTGGTCTATAGCTGATAGCTGTCGATTGGACATATTCTGTAAGCACGCTTATTCAATTGACTGTAGTGAAATTGTAGCCGGATTTATAAAGTATTTCTTGGCAATAGCTATAGGTACGTAAGCAACAGCGAAAAAGACGAACGCCAGCGCCTCTGACACCAAAATATAAAAGGGCCAGGGCCCGAAATAATCCAAAATCGATGGGTTGATTGGTTTTTCCATCATATAAAAATAGTTTGCATCGAGCCAAAGGTTCACTGGCACCAAGCTTAATAAGTAGATATTTAGCCAGATAAAGGTAGTAATCATGGCTTTGGGGCGCGGGTATAATTTAAATACCAGCAAGTAATGGATAACCACCAATACTAGACCCATATGCACAATCCAGTATTTAAAGAAGCCATAGCCGGGAAAGCCAACATAGAGGTCAGGTGTAAGAATGGCCTGAAGGGTCCCACACATAACCATAAAATAAATCACTTCAAAACGCCGATGATCAGGATTCCAAAATAGCAGGGGTGCTATAAAAGCAAATAGATTACACAGAGAGAGGGGCAGATCGACAGCAATATCGAAGCGATCGTAGATAAAATGGAGTCCAGCCCAAACTGACACCGAGACCGACATAAAGACAGAAAGAGCCCTGCCAAGTATCATATTCTGATGGTTATTAAGCTTTCTCCCAGCGAATATCACCGCGGCTAAGAGGAATACAAAGACAACCAGCGCCACTATATGAGTCAGGCTAAATGACTCGAAAGGAATGTCGACACTCAAGAACCCTTGATCACTCATTATGACTACTCCAGCTTTTTATTAGGCTTTTATCGGAGTTGCTTTTTTTGCCATTAGGTCTTAGTTGGTATTTTCTCGCTCAATTGCCCGCCAAGCAATATCATCGCGAAAATAAATATCCTTCCAATGAATTTCAGATGCCAGCTTATACGCCCGCTGTTGAGCATCTGCTACCGAGCTGCCCATAGCCGTTGCACAAAGTACGCGGCCACCGCTAGTGACAACCTCGCCATCTTGCTGAGCTGTGCCAGCGTGGAATACTTTCATGTGCTGATTAACAGCCGCGGCCGGGCGCAGACCATTAATTACATCGCCACCTTTATAGGTGCCGGGGTAACCGCCGGCAGCTAAAACAACACCTACTGCTGGGCGCGGATCCCACTGAGCTTGCTGTTGGTCCAGCGCACCGGCCAGAGCAGCTAGACAGTGGGCAACTAAATCAGACTGCAAGCGCAATAATATTGGCTGTGTCTCAGGATCGCCAAAGCGGCAGTTAAACTCAATAACCTTTGGCGTGCCATCCGCCATAATCATAAGACCGGCATAGAGAAAGCCAGTGTAGTCATTACCCTCTGTGGCCATACCATTAACGGTCGGGTATATAACCTCATCCATAATGCGCTGGTAAATATTGTCGTCGACCACTGGTGCGGGGGAGTAAGCACCCATGCCACCGGTATTGGGCCCAGTATCGCCATTGCCCGCACGTTTATGATCCTGACTAGTGGCCATAGGTAGGACGTTCGCACCATCAACCATTACAATAAAGCTGGCCTCCTCGCCATCGAGGAACTCTTCAATTACCACCCGGTGTCCCGCCTCGCCAAACGCATTGCCGGCCAGCATATCGCGCACAGCTTCTTCAGCTTCGGCCATTGTCATAGCAACGATCACGCCTTTACCAGCAGCTAGGCCATCAGCCTTGATAACAATAGGCGCCCCCACTTTCTGAAGATAGCTTAGCGCCTCACCAAGATCAGTAAAATTGCCGTAGGTGGCCGTGGGTATTTGCTGGCGTTCAAGGAAGTCTTTAGTGAATGCTTTAGAGCCTTCTAACTGCGCTGCACCTTTAGACGGACCAAAAATTGGCAGCCCGCGCTGTTGAAAGTAATCAACCACGCCATCAACTAATGGCTGCTCTGGGCCTACTATAGTAAGGCCTACCTGATTAGCCTCGGCAAAATCTGCCAGTGCAGAAAAATCATTAACTCCGATTAAAACATTCTCAAGATTGGACTCAATAGCCGTACCCGCATTACCCGGTGCCACAAAAACAGTGCTCACATCGGCACTTTGCGCTGCCTTCCAAGCCAGAGCATGTTCGCGACCACCTGAGCCAATAACCAGTACATTCATCGATTGTCTTCCACCTTAAAAATTTAGGAGCGAATTGTAGCAGAGTGAAGAATTTGCGCAGTAAAAAAAGCCAGCGGCGCAGAGCTGGTCTGTTGCCACAGTAAAGTGCTAATCTAAATAGAACAATAAGCCGTACCCTCCGCAACTCAATATAATAAGGATTTCCCCATCTCAGATTCTAATCGACCCTCCATTGTTTGGTTCCGCCAGGATCTGCGACTCGCTGATAATCCTGCGCTTTGTGCCGCCTGCGAAAAAGGCGAGATTATTCCGATATACATACTCGATGACAAAAGTGCGGGCGATTGGGCCATGGGTGGCGCCAGTCGCTGGTGGTTGCACCATGCGTTAGAGTCATTAAATCAATCGTTCAATGGCAAGCTCCATATCTACAAGGGAGAGCCTCAGGCTATTTTAACCAAACTTGCTAGCGCTACCTCAGCGCAGGCCGTCTATTGGAATCGCTGTTACGAGCCCTGGAGAATTGCGAGAGATGGCGAGATTAAGACTGCATTAAAATCGGCTGACATCGAGGTGCAGAGTTTTAATGGATCACTGCTATGGGAGCCCTGGCAGGTACTGAAAAAAGATCAGACTCCCTACAAAGTTTTCACACCCTATTACCGTCGTGGTTGCCTGTCTAAAGTTGCACCAAGGAAGCCCCTAGCGGCACCGAAAAATATTAATTCAGTAAATGTAAGTAAAGACTCACTCTCGCTAAATAATCTGTATTTATTGCCTACTATAAAGTGGGACACCAAGATGCACAGCCGCTGGGATATCAGTGAAGAGGCTGCGCAAGACCGACTTGATGATTTTGTGATGGCCGAACTTGAGGACTACCGAGAGGGTCGTAATTTTCCTGATAAGGCCAACGTATCGCGACTTTCGCCCTACCTACATTTTGGTCAAATCTCGCCGAATACGGCCTGGCACAGAGCCGCCGATGCCGCGGCTATTATCAACAACGAAGACAGCCTAGATACTTTTTTAAGCGAGCTGGGCTGGCGTGAGTTTTCTTACTACCTGCTTTATCACTTTCCACAGCTGCCGACTAAAAATTTACAGGCACGCTTTGATGTATTCCCATGGGCCAGTAATACCGCACAGGATCTCAAAGCTTGGCAGCAGGGCAAAACTGGTTACCCGTTAGTCGATGCTGGTATGCGTGAACTTTACTCCACCGGCTATATGCATAACCGCGTGCGCATGGTGGTGGGATCATTCTTAGTAAAGAATCTGCTTATTCACTGGCACAGAGGTGAAGAATGGTTTTGGGACTGTCTGGTCGATGCCGACCTCGCCAGTAACAGTGCCAGCTGGCAGTGGATTGCTGGTTGCGGTGCCGATGCTGCGCCGTTCTTTCGTATTTTTAATCCCATCACCCAAAGTGAGAAGTTTGATAAGCAGGGCGAGTACATCCGCCGCTATGTTCCTGAGTTGGCAGAAATGCCAGCCAAATATATCCACGCGCCTTGGTCGGCGCCGGCGGAAATCCTCAAGGCTGCTGGTGTAGATATCGGCGTCAATTATCCAGAGCCAGTGATGGATATTAGAGAGTCTCGTGAAAGAGCTCTAGAGGCATTTAAGTTAACAAAAATTAGTGATTAAAAAAGCCCGCAGGGTGCGGGCTTAATTCGAAAAAATATTTTTATCACCTAGTGCCTAAAATGACGCATCCCGGTAAACACCATTGCCATACCATGCTCATTCGCAGCGGCAATAACCTCATCATCGCGCATAGATCCACCGGGCTGAATAATACAGCTAATACCAGCGGCGCCAGCATTGTCGATACCATCGCGGAAGGGGAAGAATGCATCAGATGCCATAACTGCGCCGACCACTTCTAGCCCCGCATGTTCGGCTTTTATGCCAGCAATACGCGCGGAGTTAATTCGACTCATCTGGCCCGCACCCACACCAACAGTCTGATTATTTTTGGCATAGATAATCGCATTAGACTTAACCATCTTAGCGACCTTCCAGGCAAACATCATATCGCCCATTTCCAATTCAGTCGGCACGCGTTCGGTAACAACTCTTAAGTCCTGCTCAGTAACCATACCGTTGTCACGGTCCTGAATTAACAGACCGCCATTAACGCGTTTGTAATCGAAGTCCTGTGGGCGCTCTGTACCCCAGGTACCGCATTCTAGAAGTCGCACATTCTTCTTAGCGGCGACTACTGCTATCGCGTCTGCGGCGACTGAAGGGGCAATAATGACTTCAACAAATTGTTTCTCACAAATTGCTGCTGCAGTGGCTGCGTCAAGCTCGCGGTTAAATGCGATTATCCCGCCAAAGGCAGATTCGGGATCGGTGGCAAAGGCCAGTTGGTAAGCTGTGCTGATATCGACCGCTACAGAAACACCACAGGGATTGGCATGTTTAACAATGACGCAGGCGGGTTGATCAAATTGCTTTACGCATTCCAGCGCTGCATCGGTGTCGGCAATATTATTAAACGACAGTTCTTTACCTTGCAGCTGCACGGCCGTTGCAACGCTGGCTTCGGTCGGATCGGCTTCGGTATAAAAAGCCGCTTTTTGATGGGGGTTTTCGCCGTAACGCATTTCTTGCATTTTAAAATACTGCACATTGAAGGTATCAGAAAAATCACGTTTTTCATTGGCAGTGTTTCTGGCGCCAAAGTGATTAGCAATCATGCCGTCATATCCGGCGGTATGTTCGAAGGCTTTAACCATTAGTTGATATCTGGTGGTGTAATTGAGCTGACCTTGGTTGGCCTGCATTTCATCGATAACAGTTTTATAGTCGCTGGCGTTAACGACGATGGCGACATCTTTGTGATTTTTGGCCGCGGAGCGAACCATGGTTGGCCCACCTATATCGATATTTTCAATGGCAGTCTGCAGGTCGCAGTTTGGGTCTGCTACTGTGGCTGCGAAGGGATATAAATTTACGATCACCATATCGATTGGTTTTATGCCATGCTCAGCCATAACGCCATCATCTTTGCCACGACGACCTAAAATTCCGCCATGAACTTTTGGGTGCAATGTTTTAACGCGGCCATCCATCATTTCTGGAAAGCCGGTGTAGTCCGATACCTCTGTTACTGCAATATTATTTTCGCTGAGCAGCCGAAACGTGCCGCCAGTTGAGAGTAACTCAACACCCTGTTCAGTCAGAGCTTGGGCAAATTCTACAATGCCAGTTTTATCAGAAACGCTGATAAGTGCGCGTGAGACTTTTCTTAGGTCGCTCATGGAATCCTCGAGTTGAAAAAGTTATTACAGAAGGTTGTATTGTTTTAATTTTTTACGCAATGTGCCGCGGTTTAGTCCAAGCATCTCAGCAGTTCTACTTTGATTTTGACGCGTATAGTTCATCACTGCAGCGAGCAGAGGCGGCTCTACTTCATTCATTACTAGCGCGTAAAGATCAGTGGCATCTTGACCGTCTAGATCTTCGAAGTAACGCTGCATGGCTTCGGCCACGCTGTAGCGAAGAGATTGTTGGGACTGCATCGCATTGCTAATGACAGGGGCTTGGCTGGGGGTTTCTTCGGTCGCGCCCAAGGATGAATTTTCTGCAGAGGTCATGCGGCTTTTTCCTGATACTGAGCACTTGCAAAAAACTGCTGCAGTAATGCCCGCTGTTCCACTGTGCTGTCTAATTTATTAAATTGATTGGTAAAGTTTTTGCCACCCGGTAGGGGGTTTATATACCAACCAATATGTTTTCTTGAAATGCGCACGCCGCCCACTTCACCATAAAATACATGCAGCGCCTGAAGGTGGCGCGCCATCACGGTGCCTGCTTCTTCAATGCTGGGGGGCGCTAATAATTGCCCCTGCTCAAGGTAGTGGTTTATCTGCTGAAAAATCCATGGATTACCTTGCGCGGCGCGGCCAATCATCACTGCGGCGGCACCTGTATGTTTGAGCACCGATACGGCCTTTTCTGGTGTACTGATATCGCCATTGGCCAGCACTGGAATAGATACAGCCTCCACAACCTGCGCAATGGTGTCGTACTGTCTCTTATACACATCTCCGAGCCCACGAGACCAGAGAGGATCTCGT
>CAJXVK010000076.1 GCA_913060735.1 uncultured Cellvibrionales bacterium | reverse complement strand
CACTAGATCGCTCGTCGGCAGCGTCAGATGTGTATAAGAGACAGACATATAGCCGATATGCGTGCGATTCACGAAGCCGACTTTAAAGACTTCTTAATCAGTGTGGACAACTATCACACAACTCACTCGGACGAAAACCGTGAGTTTTCTGAGCTTATTTACAACCGCCTCAATGCCAATGGTCATATCGCCAAGCGCGAGATTACTCAGGCCTTTGACCCAGAGAAAAACCTATTTTTAGCTGATCGCTATATCAAGGGCACCTGCCCAAAATGTAAAACCGAAGATCAGTATGGCGATAACTGCGAAGCCTGTGGCGCCACCTACTCCCCAACTGATTTAATCAACCCAGTATCTGCTATCTCTGGGGCCACCCCCATTGAGAAAGAGTCGACTCATTACTTCTTCAAGCTGCCTGAGTTTACGGCATTTTTAAAAGACTGGACTCGCAGTGGCGCTGTGCAGCCTGAAGTAGCCAACAAACTCGGTGAATGGTTGGACAGTGGCCTGCAAGAATGGGATATCAGCCGAGATGCCCCCTACTTTGGCTTTGAAATACCCAATGCGCCAGGCAAATATTTTTATGTTTGGCTGGATGCGCCTATTGGCTATATGGCCAGCTTTAAAAATCTATGCGACCGCGAAGGCATGGATTTTGACCACTACTGGAATAAAGACAGTAAAACTGAGCTGTACCACTTTATCGGCAAAGATATCGTTAACTTTCATGCGCTGTTTTGGCCAGCGATGCTGAAGAGTGCAGAGTTCCGCACGCCAACAAAAATTTGTGTCCATGGTTTTGTCACGGTAAATGGTAAGAAGATGTCCAAGTCACGCGGTACGTTTATCAATGCGCGCTGCTATTTAGATCACCTCAACCCAGAGTACTTGCGCTATTACTATGCGTCGAAATTGTCTGGCTCGGTGGAAGATATTGATCTTAACCTCGAAGACTTCCAGCAAAAGGTGAATAGCGATCTAGTCGGCAAGGTGGTTAATATCGCCAGCCGCTGCGCCAAGTTTTTGGCCAATGGCAACGACGGTGTGCTGTCGGGTAGCATTGAGAATCCAGAGCTGTGGGCTCAGGTGAGCGGCGCCGCAGACAGGATCGCCGAGCATTATGAAAACCGCGACTACAGCAAAGCCATTCGCGAAATTATGGCCCAGGCCGACGCGGCCAACGAATATATTGCCGCTAAAGAACCTTGGAAGCTCAATAAAGACGAGAGCAAAAAACAGGAAGTGCAGGATATCTGTTCACTGGGCATTAACCTGTTCCGTGTATTGCTGACCTGCCTCAAGCCAGTGCTGCCCGCTATGACCGCCGCCGGTGAAGAATTTCTCAATGATAGCCTAAGCTGGGATTCAGTAGAGCAACCGCTAAAAGATCATAAGATTAATACCTTTAAACCATTGATGCAGCGCATCGAGAAAGACAGGGTCGATGCCATGATAGAAGCCAGCAAAGAGGAAGCTGCCCAAGCGAGCGCTCCCAAGCTAGAGGGGCCGTTGGCTGACGACCCTATCGCTGATGAAATTAACTTCGATGACTTTATCAAAGTAGATCTGCGCGTGGCCCTTATCGTTAAAGCCAATCATGTCGAAGGCGCAGAAAAGTTGCTGCAGCTAACATTGGATATTGGCGGTCAAACCCGCAATGTATTCTCTGGTATCAAGTCTTCGTATAAACCAGAAGATCTGGAAGGCCGCCTAACGGTGATGGTAGCCAATCTGGCGCCGCGCAAAATGCGCTTTGGTATGTCCGAAGGCATGGTACTGGCCGCTGGCGATAAAAAAGGGATTTACCTACTAGAGCCGGATTCTGGGGCGCAGCCAGGTCAACGAGTGACCTAAAAGCCCGCGCCAACAGTATTTATTAGTTAGATCGAAAAGAACTAAAGCCCCATGCCATTTATGTTGAATCACAGGAGTTGATTCCATGATAATGGGCCCCTAAATCACAAGATGTGCAGGCTATGCAAGAATTTGCGATTATTCTGGTCAGCTCCATTCTGATCAACAACTATGTTCTAGTGCAGTTCCTCGGGCTGTGCCCGTTTATGGGCGTATCCAATAAACTCGAATCAGCTATTGGCATGTCTGCCGCCACCACATTTGTATTAACTCTCACAGCCATGGCGAGCTATATAGTCGACATTTTCGTCTTGATGCCGTTGGGACTGATTTACCTACGTACCATCGCCTTTATTCTAGTGATCGCCGCTGTTGTGCAGTTCACCAAAATGTTTATCGAGAAAACCAGCCCCCTTCTGTATCGCGTGCTGGGCGTATTTTTACCGCTGATTACCACCAACTGTGCGGTACTGGGTGTGGCGCTACAGAACGCCTCTAAAGATCTTAACTTTATGCAGTCATCGCTGTATGGCTTTGGTGCTGGCGCCGGTTTCTCCTTGGTTTTAATCTTCTTCTCGGCTATGCGTGAGCGACTTGCCGCTGCCGATATTCCAGCCCCGTTCGAGGGCGCTGCTATCGCCATGATTACCGCTGGCCTTATGTCACTGGCCTTTATGGGCTTTAGTGGGCTGGTATAAATGATCGAAAGTATTGCACAGCAACCTATACTCGCCGCACTGATTGCGCTGGTCGGACTGGGTATCCTATTTGGTGCTCTACTGGGTTATGCCGCGGAAAAATTTAAAGTCGAAGGCGACCCTATCGTCGAACAGATCGATGAACTGCTACCCCAGACCCAGTGTGGTCAATGTGGTTTCCCCGGCTGCAAACCCTACGCCGAATCGATTGCCTCTGGCGACGCCATTAACAAGTGTCCGCCCGGCGGTCAGTCGACCATTAACGCTATCGCCAGTCTGCTTGATGTTCCGGCACCAGAACTGGATGCCGAACACGGTGAAGAAGCCGACCTTAAAACCGTGGCCTATATTCGCGAAGACGAATGCATCGGCTGCACTAAGTGTATTCAAGCCTGCCCTGTGGATGCCATTCTGGGTGCCGCTAAACTGATGCATACGGTTATTGCCGACGAATGTACAGGTTGTGACCTCTGCGTAGAGCCCTGCCCAGTAGACTGCATTGATATGCTGCCTCTTGAAGAAGGACTTAAACAATGGCACTGGCCAGCGCCCCTCAAGACAGCAGACCTGATTGCCAGCGACAGAGCCCCTCATAGTGAAGAGGGCAGAGCCGCATGACAAAAACATGGGTAACCCCAGGCGGTGTTCATCCGCCAGAGAATAAGCATCAGTCGCTCACATTGCCGATTGGCGCCTTGCCGATCCCAGAAAAATTGCTGGTGCCGCTAAGTCAGCATATTGGCGCGCCGGCAAATACCTGCGTAAAAGTGGGTCAGAAAGTTCTAAAAGGACAAAAGATTGCCGATGCGACAGGATCGGTATCTGTGCCTATGCACGCACCAACCTCAGGTACTATTAGTGCCATTGAAGATCGCCCCATCGCCCATTCATCCGGCATGTCTGCGCCCTGTATCGAAATCACCAGCGATGGCAAAGATAACTGGATCGATCATGAAGGCATTGCAGATTTTGAACACAGCAGCCCCCAGATCTTAACCAAGATAATTGCCGATGCAGGTATCGCTGGGATGGGCGGCGCAGGCTTTCCCTCTGCGATAAAGCTCAGCCCCGGCCATCAGCGCCCCATAGACACGCTGATTATTAACGCCACAGAATGCGAGCCCTATATCACTGCTGATGACTCCGCTATTCGCGAGCGTGCCGCAGAAATCATTGAAGGCATTGGTATTCTCAGCCATATACTCGGCAACCCTAGCAATATTCTGATTGGTATCGAAGACAATAAACCAGAGGCCATTGCCGCACTGCAGCCCCATGTGGCTGACAGCGGAATTTCTGTGGTGTCGTTCCCAACCAAGTACCCCTCGGGCGGCGAAAAACAGCTTATCTTTATTCTTACCGGCAAAGAATTACCCAGCGGCACATTGCCCGCCGAAGCAGGCATGGTCTGTATCAATATAGGGACCACCTACGCCATCAAACGCGCCGTGGTCAATGGGGAGCCTTTAATCTCTCGTGTTACCACCATGACCGGTAATGCCTGCGGTATTAATCGCAACTACGAAACTCTGATAGGCACGCCTGTTAGCCATATGCTCGCCCATAGCGAATTTAACGAAGCGGCCTGCAGCCGGTTGGTCATGGGCGGCCCGATGATGGGGTTTAGTCTTACCAGCGCCGATGTGCCCGTGGTTAAAACCACCAACTGTATACTGGCTCCCAGTTATTCAGAAATTCCCGATGATGAGCCAGCCCAGCCCTGTATACGCTGTGGTATGTGTGCCGAAGCTTGCCCGGCCTCATTGTTGCCGCAGCAGCTATTTTGGTATTCACAAGCAGAAGATCACGACCGTCTCGAAGCCCACAACCTGTTCGACTGCATCGAATGCGGTGCCTGCTCCTATGTTTGCCCAAGCAATATTCCGCTGGTGCAACATTACCGTCACAGCAAGGGCGAAATTTTAAAAGCGCGTGAAGAGAAGGTGAAATCAGATCATGCTCGCGAGCGTTTTGAATTTCATCAGCAGCGTATGGAACAGGCCGAAAAAGACAAAGAAGCTAAACGCGCAGCGCGCCGCGAAGCTGCTGAAAAAGCCAAGGCAAGCACAGCAGCTGCGACGGGAGCAGGTTCGGCTGCGGATATTATTACCGCAGCCCAAGCCCGTGCTGCCGCTAAAAAGGTCAGTCCTGAGCAGCAACAGGCAAAGTTTGAGCGCTCTATCGCAGGTGCTGAAATGCGCGTGCAAATGGCCACAGAAAAGCTCGCCGAAGCCGCTGCAGACCAAACCGACGAGCAAAAGAATATTCTTACTGCGGCTCTGAACGGTGCCAAGCAAAAGCTGGAACAGGCACAGACGCGTCTGGCCGACCATATAGAGCAACATAAAGAACTCGATAGCGAGCAGGTGAAGTAATGGCATTCAAACAGATTACCTCACCCCATGCCCATGCCGCGCAAAACACCACTAAGGTTATGCAGCTGTTACTCTGGGCTACAGTGCCTGGGTTGGCTGCACTGACCATTCAGTTTGGCTGGGGCAGCCTGATCAATATTGTATTGGCCGTGGTTACTTCCGTAATCTGCGAAGCCGCGATTATTAAGCTACGAAAACGCCCAGTGGCGTTTTACCTGCGTGACTACAGCGCCGCGGTAACCGCCGTTTTATTGGGTCTGGCCCTACCTCCGCTGGCCCCCTGGTGGGTGGTGGTTGTCGGCAGCATGTTCTCCATTGTTATCGCCAAACAGCTCTATGGTGGCCTAGGTTACAACCCCTTTAATCCGGCCATGGTTGGCTATGTGGTACTGCTGATCTCATTTCCCATTCAGATGACCACCTGGATCACCCCCTTGGCACTATTGCCCGAAGGTGTCAGCCATCCGGGCATAGTCGAATCCTTAGGGATTGTATTTGCTGGCTATAGCCCCGCGGACGGTGTTACCGGTGCTACACCGCTGGACAGTTTTAAGCACAGCAGTGGTTTAGTGGTCGATCAGATTTATCAGAACGATCCATTGTTTAGTCAGGCCGCCTTTGCTGGCGTGGGCTGGGAATGGGTTAATCTTGGCTTCCTCGCAGGCGGCATTGTATTACTGGCCACGCGCATCTTTACGTGGCACGGCCCAGTGGCCATGCTCGCAGCTATCGCACTGATGTCGATTATCTTTTGGGACGGCGGCAGCTCTGAAAGCCCAGGATCACCGCTAATGCACCTGTTTAGCGGCGCCTCCATGATGGGTGCATTTTTTATTCTTACCGACCCGGTGTCATCCGCCGTCAGCAATCGAGGGCGACTGGTGTATGGCGCCTTAATTGGGGTGCTGGTCTATATCATTCGCGCCTGGGGCAACTATCCAGATGCTGTTGCCTTTGCCGTGTTACTGGCGAATTTTGCCGCACCCTTTATTGATAACTACACCTTACCGCGCACCTACGGCCACACCGATCGCCGCAGAGCCACCGAAAAAGAGGAAGACGCATGATTTTGCAGTCAATCCGCTTTAATGCCATTGTGCTCGCCGTTTTCGCTCTGATTACCGCGATTATTCTGGCTTCCACAGACAGCCTAACCCGCGACAAAATTGCCGAATCTGAACGCAAGGCAGCCCAGCGTAAACTGCTGGAAATTATCCCTATTGAGCGCCATGACAATGATTTGCTAATGGATGTGCAGCCCATACCAAAGCGCTTTTGGGCTCAACTAGGGCTCAAAAGTGGCGGTGATATTCATATAGCTCGCCGCGATGGCCTGCCCATAGCTGCGATTATTCCCGCCATAACCCCAGATGGTTACAGCGGTAGTATCGCGATGATTGTAGGTATCAATTTTGATGGCACCATTGCCGGTGTGCGGGTTACTGAACATCGCGAGACACCCGGCCTTGGCGACAAAGTCGATCTTAAAAAGAGTGACTGGATACTCGACTTCGATGACAAGTCACTGGTCAACCCTGAGCGAGATGGCTGGGACGTAAAAAAGAATGGCGGCACCTATGATCAGTTTACCGGTGCTACTATTACGCCAAGAGCAGTGATACATCAGATAGCCGAGACATTGGAATACTTTAGTCAAGACAGCGAACGACTATTGGCTCAGGCCGCAGAGAATTTAGACAAGATCATAGAGAGCAGTGATGAGTGATGTAACCGCATCAGAGGTAGTCAAAAACGGACTCTGGACCAACAACCCGGCGCTCGTGCAGCTACTCGGCCTGTGCCCGCTGCTGGCCGTAACCGGCTCCGTGGTTAATGCTCTGGGTTTAGGCATAGCCACATTGGCAGTGCTGGTAGGCTCCAACACCATCGTTTCATTAATCCGCAACCATGTTAGCGATGCCGTGCGCCTGCCCGCCTTCGTTATTATTATCGCCGCCTTTGTCACCTGCGCCGAGCTGCTGATGAAAGCCTTTACCTATGATCTGTATCAGATACTGGGTATCTTTATTCCGCTGATCGTCACCAACTGCGCCATTCTGGGACGCGCCGAAGCCTTCGCCAGTAAAAACAAAGTCGGTCTCGCCGCACTCGATGGCTTTATGATGGGTCTGGGTTTTTTAGCCGTGCTGGTCGCGTTGGGCGCCATTCGTGAGCTGCTGGGATCCGGAACATTATTTGCCGATATGCACCTGCTGTTTGGCGCCACTGCATCCTCCTGGGTGCTGCAACCCTTTGGCGAAAATTATAGCTTCCTAATTGCCGTGTTACCGCCAGGCGCATTTTTGGTCACCGGCTTTTTAATCGCCATTAAAAATGCAATTGATGCAGCCAATAAACGTCGCGCCGATGCTCAGAGAGATGCGCCGGTTAAAGGGGCAAAACGGATTAGGACCACTGGGCATATATCCTAGATAGACCATTGTATAATTTTCTGGGAATAGAAATTAAACTGCTATAGCAGTGTCATAATTACAGCGAGCAACAGTACCAATGGATTGGACTACAGGATAGAGTGCAGCATGAGTGAAACCGGAGCCCAATTAGTGCGCTATGCACTGGAACAGCTCAATACCAAACATATCTTCACTGTTCTAGGTAACCACAACCGAGAAATCTACAATGAGCTAAATCGCTCAACCAGTATTAACACCCATCTGCTCAATCAAGAAATCAGCGCTGTATTTATGGCCGACGCCATAAGTCGTTCCGCCGCAGATATTGAAGTAGGCTTAGTACTTATTATCGCCGATGCCATTATTAGTCGGGGCATTGCCGACGCTTTTATTTCAGGTATTCCTCTGCTGGTTATTACCGGTGGCCCAGTTGCAAACGAATTAACCGACGGCATAGACCCACTAAAACTATTGCAGCCAGTGACCAAAGCCTGCTTTAAAGTCATCGAGTTTGATGAAATTGTCAGCAGCATCTTCGAAGCCCAACTCATGGCTATTAGTGACAAGCCAGGTCCAGTAGTTGTCGAGATACCGATAAATTTACAAGTCCATAAAGATGACTTAGAAGAGCCACTACCGGTACATTTATCCGCAGCTAATCAGCCACAGATAGATCAAGATCAGCTTGAGATCTGCGCACAGGCACTTATGGATGCAGAAAACCCCGGTCTATTTTTGGGATGGGGCACCGCCCGTTATCGAGAACCACTAATCGCCTTAGCCGATTTTCTAGCCGCACCTGTCTGTACTTCATTGCAGGGCAATAGTGCATTCCCAGCCGAGCACCCATTGCATGCAGGACTGATTGCCAATCCAAGTGCACGCCATGCCATAAAAGATTGCGACGGCTTAATCAGCATAGGGGTCAACGACAACGATCTTAAATATGCCGAGTTGCCCAAACAGGTCATACAACTTGAACCGGAAGCAATTCCAGCTCTGCTGCACAGCCTGCAATCCAGTGGCAATACCGCGATAGATTCAAAAGCCGCGTCCAAGGCCAAAAAAATTATCCAGCAGATCTCCAAAGACAAAGCTGAGTTAAAAGAAGACTGGCTAGAGCACAACAGTCGAGGCCGAGTTAACCCAGCGGTATTTTTTGCAGCGCTCTCTAAGACCCTAAATAACGACGCTATAGTAGTCACAGGCTATGGCAGCCATGGTGCTCTGGCTGCAGAATTACTGCCCATCAATACTGATCAGGGCTTTATTAGCCCCAGCAGTTTTAATGCCATGGGTTACTGCGTGCCCGCCGTAAATGCCATCAAACTCGCCAACCCAAAGAAACAAGTTGTCGGCATAGTGGGTGATGGCGCTATGATTATTAGCGGTATGGAAGTCATAACCGCTGTTCAGGAAAAGCTCGGTGCGGTCTACTGCCTATTTAATAACAACGAATATACAGCGAATAAAAGTCTCGGCCATATAAACTGGGGGAGTTTTGCCGATGCGCTCGAATGTGGTTATTTTTTCATCGCCAACAATCACGACATAGACATAATAATGCGGCGCGCCCTCGAAACCGCAGCTCAGGGCCAACCCGTCATTGTAGAGATCAGTATCGACTGCAGCCGCAAAACGCATTACACCCAGCTCATCGAAAAAGCTCAGCAGGATAGCCTGCCAAGTAGAGATAAATTAGGGCTGGTTAAACGCGCAATCGTGCGCAAAATAATGGGCTCAAAATAGCCCAAAGCATACGTGTTAGTAGCTTTCTAAATCCTTGGCAAACAGCATCTCAATATTGCGAAAGGCCTTAAACTCTAGGTGATTATTACTTGGGTCTTTCACAAACAAAGTCGCCTGCTCACCCTGACGCCCTTCAAAGCGCACATAGGGCTCAATCACAAACTCAATCCCATTGACCTTCATCATCTCGGCTGCCCGCTCATACTGCGCCCATTCCATAATCACCCCAAAATGGGATGCTGGTACAGCGTGGCCATCCACCACATTGGTTGCTGCAGATGGGTGAGCTTCGGGGGCAACTAAATGGGCCACCAACTGATGACCAAAGAAGTCAAAATCAATCCAGCGATCGGATTCACGGCCTGTGGGGCAGCCTAGAATGCCGTTGTAAAAACTGCGTGCGGCCTCAAGGTCAGTGACAGGAAAAGCGAGATGGAAGCGCGGGTAGGCTGGTTTAGTCATAGTGATTATTGCTTGGTAAAAGTTCCTCAGACGATTTTAGCATGTATGTTTATTCAGAATTTCAATTCGCTACAAGAACAAATAGTTCACCAGGGCAATGCATCCAAATCCACATTGCCACCACTCAAAATAATTGCCACCCGCTTGCCCTGAAACTGTTCGGGCTGATCCATAATCGCAGCCAGTGGCACCGCACAGGATGGCTCGATAATCACTTTGAGTCTGGTCCATATTAGACGCATGGCTTCAATAATACGCTCTTCTGAGCAGAGTAAAATATCATCCACGGTCTCGGTGATAGCTGCAAAATTGCGTACGCCCACCGTGGCACGCAGTCCATCTGCAACAGTATTCGGGGTATATTCGGCAAGTCTTTCACCACTGTTATACCCCAACCATGCATCTTTGGCACCTTCGGGCTCTGCACCTATTACCTTGGCATCGCTCATGCCTTTAGCATAGATACCAGTACCGCCTAAAAGACCCCCGCCACCCACTGGCGCCATAATAATATCC
>CAJXVK010000075.1 GCA_913060735.1 uncultured Cellvibrionales bacterium | reverse complement strand
CTGATCGTCAGAGCAGGCGGCGATCAGAATGCAAGCGATAATCAGTGAAGTACGATAGATCATAAGCTATATCTCTTTTTGTCGTTTTACATCTTATAAAGATCTTACTAGCCAGCATGGGGTTTGATGAAATCAAACATCAGGCGAAACCCAGATCCAATAACAGTTCATGAGTTGTGGTTATGCTCTTATTATGGTGTCAAACAAATCACATTTAGCAATCATAATCGGTCAGTTTTTTAAGTGATCCAAGCCTCCTCATTAGGTAATCACGTGGTTCCTTTTTAATGCGCCTGTCCTGTCAGCCTTCAGAGTTAAGCCAGATTGGGCTAGTCCAAGCGCGCTCGCGAATTGTCGCAGGCACACGAGGGTCTGGCTCCCTGCCGAGCCGAATAGCGTCGTAGGTAGGCCAGCGACAGGTTGGGTTCATCAGAGCACTGACAATAGCGGGTTGTTCGCCTCGCTGTCGGAACGAATACCGGGGTAACGAAATAAATCCCAAGTACCACCGCTGGCTTCCCGGGATTCTAGAATCATAAAACTGCGATCAGGACAGTTGCGACGCAAATGGCAGGCGCCGCCGATTCCCGAAAGACCCGCGCCAATAATTAAAACGTCGACGGATTGACTACCGCTATTTGTGGTTGCTGTTTTCAAGGTTATTAGTCTACAAAGTTATTGTTACTGGAGGCGCTGTACCAAATAGGCGATGACCATGCGCGCTCTTGAATAGTGGCTGGCAAGTCTGGACGCGGTGGTTGACCAGCGCGTATGGCGTCCCAGGTTGACCATCGACACACCGGATTTTCCAAAGCCCGCACATAGTAAAAGGCCTCTTGTCCCGGTGTAAAGTTGGGATCTTGCCACAGTGCTTTAAGCTCTCCGGCGCCAACATTTGCGGTTCTTGAACAGTCCTCTAGGTTGACCTGGGCACCGTTGTCCGGACAGCGATGAGTTTGTGGATCTACGGTTAAGCCGTCGGCGCAGGCTACGTCGTAAACCTGCTCCTGATGTTCGCCGTCTTCAAGCCAGCCTTTAATAATTTGTACGCGCTGTAATTGCGCGGTATTGGGGTCAGCTACCGCCCAAGTTAAAAATATGGGTTGGCGCTCACCGCTCGCTTGCAGGGTGGCACCCATGGTGATGCCACTTTGGTAGGCGTTTTTTATCAGGTCTGGGCTATTCAACTCAGCATCCGCGAGATCGTAACTGGCAAAAAATCGAACTTTGATACGTGTGCCGCTGGTAGCAAAGGTTTCCTTACGACGCAGTGCATCGTAAATCGCTTCGCGGGTGTTTTCTTCGGCCCAGACTCCGGCAATACCAGACGCACCCCAGTAGTGGTAGCCTGTAAAATCAAGGTAGGTCTTATCGGCTATCTCCTGGACCATGTCCGCTGCAGCCAGCTTGACTAAAGTGCCATAGAGAAAGCTCGCTGGCACCGAGCCACGCTTTTCGGCGCTGCTATCAAACGAACCGATTTTGCCAAAGTAGTTGTCTTCTTCCAGTGAAGCTGCGCCTGTATGAGTATCACTGGCGCCAATCACACCAAACTTATAGGGATTGCCGCCACCTCGCTCCTGAATGGATAGGCCGCGTTGCCATGCATCTCGCACATAACTGCCCGGTGGGTCACCAAGTATTTTGCTGGCGGTGCGCAGAGGAAAGATCTCAAAATTAGCCCACTCATCATTTTTTGACAGCAATGGATGAGTATCTGATGTGCCTTTCACCTGAGTGATTTCAACCAGTGGTTCATTGCGCGAGCGCAGGTCAGCATATTCCTGATCAATGGCATTGCCCGCCCAGTCGGTAAACATAAACATGGCGCCATTAGAGCGATTGCTGTTGTGTGGTATTGCCAAACTTTCTACACCCTGCTCACGCATATTGTCCATCCAAGCCCACAGGCCTTCAGGATTAAGGCTGTTAAAACGAGTAAAAGGCAGTGCCGGTATGCGTTCGGTACCACGAAAAATAACGTTGCGATGCAATCCATCTCGCTCCGACGTGCCTGAAGTGAACTCATAGCCTGCAAAGGTGGTAAAGGTACCTGGTACATAGGCCTCATCGGCCGCTTCAATAGTTTTCGACCAGGCAGATTTACTGACCTTATTGACGACGCTATTCTCGATAGTACCATCGAGAAGCCCCCCCACCACATCATTAAGAAAGTTGCTAAATACCATGCTTCGTTTGGCCAAATCTAAAATACCACCATCGACCGACTCATTAATATTGTGATACGGCTTGGCCAGTTCGTATTGCGAAAAATCTGTCTCGGTATCTGCAGCTTCATTGATTAGACCAAGAAATACACCATGATCGGTAACCGCATAAAAATCCAAAGGCTGTGCCAGTTGCACTGTAAAACCACTGGGATGCTTGATCACCTCACCTTGTGCATAACGATAGGCATCGGCAGGTGATGCGGTGGTACCAAAAGCAGACGCATCAAAGGAAAGCGTTGTGTGCACATGTAAATCGCCAAAATAGGCATTGCGATCAGGATTAGGTGTAGGGCGGTTATGATCTAGTTTCGATATTTTTGGGAAACTAATGATTTCATTGTTCTGTGGGATAACCGTATTGGTCGTGCGATAGTATTCTTCAGCCTGGGCACGTTTATGCTTCAGGGCCTGATCGTCAGAGCAGGCGGCGATCAGAATGCAAGCGATAATCAGTGAAGTACGACGGTTCATAGGTTATATCTCTTTTTATCGAATAGCATCTTGTCAAAGTGTTGGTAATCGGCACTGGTTGAGACGAAATCAAATACCAGTTTAAACACCTTTCGAAAACTAGCTCATTAGTTTTGTTGGCGCACTTATTATGGTGTTACGCAATCACATTTAGGAATCATAATCGGCCAGATTTTTTTAGGTGATCCAAGCCTCCTTGCTAAGAAACCATGCAATCTTGTAAATCCGCCTATCCTGTCAGCCCTCATGATCAAGCCAGATTGGACTAGTCCAGGCCCGCTCGCGAATTGTTGCCGGTACGCGAGGATCTGGCTCCCTGCCAAGCCGGATAGCATCATAAGTAGACCAGCGACAAGTTGGGTTCATTAAAGCGCGCACATAATAGAAGGCATTCTGGGCCGGATCGAAGTCAGGATCATGCCATAGGGTTTTTAACTCATTAGCGCCGGAACCGGTGCTGAAATTGCAACTGTTAAGATCAACCGTTGCGCCATTGTCTGGACAGCGTCCCGTTGCCAAATCAACAGCCAATCCATCAGCACAGGCAATATCAACCACTTTTTCTTGGGGTTGACCCTCGGCATCAATCCAACCCTTGATCATTTGGACGCGCTGTAAGGGAGCATCCATTGGATCGCGGGTCGCCCAGACAAAAAAGCCGGGAGATCCCTGTTTTGAATTGTTGGTGCGTAGCACGCCACCCATAGGTACCCCATCTACCATTACAGACTGAACCGCATTGGGGTCGTTGACAACGGCCTTATCAATATCCCAACCAGCATAGAACCGCACCGCCATGCGCGGACCCGAGGTAGCGTAGGTTTCACGACGGGCTAAGGCATCAAATATTGCCTCACGGGTATTCTCAGGCGCCCAAACCGCCGCAAGACCCCCAGAGGTATGAAATTTAATCGCTGTTTTATAGGGCGCTTGTGCTTCCGGAGAAGGCCTTAGGCGTCGGGCTGAAGATGAGGTTATTGCGCCGACGGCACCAGGAAAGTCCCATTCCTCTACATCACCGGGGTTAGAATTATGGCTGTCGGTGGCGGCTATAAAGCCAGTTTGCAGCGGATTGAAGCCTAGCTCACGCTCAAGTTCTAATCCCACCTTTAAGCCCTGACGGACAAATCCTGTCTCGAAGGCACAGCCAGTCGTTTCACCGGGCTGACAGGGATCAAACACCTGTTCAAATGCACATTCTTCATCCGTAGCACCGACACCAAGCGCGCACTCCTGCGCGCCCTTCACCTGGAATATTTCTGCCAGTGGTTCGCGCTGCTGTCGCAAGCGCCAATCGGTTTCATTGTATTCTTGACCATCCCAGGTGTAGCGCGAGTACATCAGTCCCCAAGCTTTATTGGGATTATGCGGTATGGTCAAAAAATCACAGCCTTCACCACAAGTGGCTTCAAGCCCCTTCCACAATTCAATAGCATTGGGCACATCCAAACTTGAAATAGCGCGTTCAGGCACGGTATTGGAGCGGAAAATAATATTGCGGTGATGCTTGCCCTGCTCGGGCAGTCCCGGCGAGAACTCATAGCCAATCAACGTAGTCAACTCGCCGGGCTCATAGTACTTGTCAGCGAAATTGATATAACGGTCCCAATCGGAAGCGGCATTTGCATAGCAGCGTTCAAACGCACCATCACCAAATCTACAGGTTGGGAAAGAACCGGATTTAGGAGGCTGGCGGATCTTCGGCTCGAAGACGCCGGCGGGTTTTGATGGATCGCCAGGTTCCGCTACCCCTCGAATCTTGGAGGTTAAGAGTTGAAAAATCATCGGGTTGGGTTCGTTGGCCAGCCAGCAGGCAACGCGCTCGCTCAAAGAAAGATTTGGCTCATCACAATGAGTACGAGTGCCAAAGCCTTCCGCGTGGTCGGTAATCGCCAAAAAGTCTAGTGGACGGCTAAGCTGCATGACTTCACCGCCAGCAACGGTTAGTGGCTCGCCCTTGGCGAAGCGGTAGGCATCTTCAATACTCAGTGTGTTACCAAACAGAGCGGCATCAAAGCTTTCGCTAGTATGCACATGCAATTCACCCCAATAGAGATTCATATCGGGGTTAGGCGCAGCCTGATAATTGGCCGCTTGCGGGACGGGCAAGGTTAACCGACTATCGTCTTGCAAGGCGTAATCACGGCCTGCGGTATCTGGTCCATTTCTATCCGCTGATGTCTGTAAGGGAAACACAAATTTAATCCAGACATAGCCAATAGCCACAAGCAACAAAACAATCACGCCTAAACCGATTTTCTTAAACATACAATGCTCTCTCTTTTTTGCTCCTGCAGAGCAGGATGTCAAATTTACCTTATACATTAACCGGCTGGTTGTTCCGATTGACTGAATTACCTTCAACCGGCCTAGGGTAGCAGTAGTAGCCCACGCTCAATACACCACATAGCCGACAGCCCACCCAACGCATAAACCGGCACCGGTAACAGCCGCTGTTGCCAGCCTGACAGCGGGCGTTTAACCAGTTGCCAAGCACCTAGTAGCAGTAGGATAAAAGCAATTTGTCCCAGCTCTATGCCGATATTAAAAAATAGCAGTGCCAAGGGCACGCTACCCTGAGGCAGACCAACCTCCGCTAACGCCCCCGCAAACCCCATACCATGCAGCAGGCCAAAACCACCGGCCAGCCACCAAGGATAACGGCGGAATAATCCACCTTTATCACCGCGGGCAAGGTCTAATGCCAAGATAAAAATACTCAGAGCTATGGTGAATTCCACCAGCGGCACTGAGTAGCTTAAGAAACCAAGCGTCACCAGTGACAGGGTAATACTGTGACCCAGTGTAAACGCCGTGATGGTGCCAATTAATCGCCACCCTGCCCCAACCCCAATCAATAGTAGCAAGCCAAAGACAAACATCAGATGATCAATACCACCCCAAATATGCTCTGCGCCAAGCACCGAGTACTCGGTCATTACTTGGCCCTGAGCAGGCTCAAGTGGCACGCGAAATTGTGGCGTTTCCGCGGTCAGTATCTGTTGATAATGGCGGCCATCGCGCAGATTGAGTATAACCATGGCCGACACCTGGTTAACCCCGAGGCCGGAGACACCCAAGACCTGACCGACTAAGCCCTGTTTATATGACGGGTCGCAGACTAGTTGCCAGCTGGATACAATGCCCGTGCCCTCTGTCAAGGATGAGCTCTCAGTTTCGCTGTCACAACCCACGGGCCAGATGGGCTGCAAAGGGATATTGCTGGTGGTCTTGGCTGGCGTTTTCCATACCACTTGATAAGACTGTGGCGAGACTTCCAACACCTTGAGCAGTGAGGGCGCAAAAAGATGCGCATAAGCGCTATGAGATAGTAATAGCGATGCGCTTATCATCGCGATTATGCGCAACAAAGTGCTCACTGTCGCACCTCGTAGTTGGATCGCAATGCCACCATCGCAGTGTGTAAGGCTTGCTCACGCGCTGTGACTTCGAGGCTACGTCGTAGTTGAGGTGCCACCTCGTCTAAACGGGCATCTCGCCCCGCTTCGACGGCACTAACCCAAACATAATGCCAACCAAAAGAAGAGCGGATGGGGCCATGCCATTGATCAACAATAGGTGCTGTTTTGGTTAGGTCTGATATGAATACGGCCCCGAAGTTACGTGCCAATTGTTCGGCTGTCTGTGCTTGAAATTCATACCCAGACATAAATGGCGAACTTAGATATCTGGCTGCTCTCGCATCTAATTGCTGGTCTTGAATAGTTTTTATAATCGAATCAAGTTCGGCCTCGCGCTCTGGGTTGATAAATACATGGGTAAACGAATAGCGCGGTGAGCGATAGAATTCATGCTTGCGTACAATGAACTCTGCGGCGATTTGTGTTTCTTCGACTTCAATGGGGGGGTTAAGCGTCAACAGTCGCTGTTTCATTTTGTCAATTAGTCGCCGTTTAATCACTTCGTCCGCTAGATGCAGGCGCATATCCAGCGCCGCCTGAAATAACTCGGAGTTACTTTTATCTGTATCGACATCCAGAAAACGCATATTGCGAATGAGCTGGTCATAGACAATGCCGTCTTGCAAATGCAGCCTAAGCTCCAGAGCACGCTGAAACAGCAGATCACGGTCCAACTCATCTTCGATCAGCTCTGCTTGCTGTTTGGCAGTAGGCGGTTGTCCAAAACTGCTCAGCCACTGCTGTTGCAAAGCCGCCTGTCGCGATGCGCTTAATGGCCCTATCACCGTTTTGGGGTCGGGAAATACTGTGATTTGGATCTGATATAAAACGCTACCTAAAACAAGGAAGTGCAGCCATGGCTTGTGTAAATAACCCAACCACCTCATCTCAGATTTCTCCCCGGAAAAAATTGTAAAGTGCCATGGCCTACTATATCTAAAGTGACCCTTCAGTCGGGCAATAACCGATCTTAGGATACTAATAATAAAATTTACTACTTTTTAATTCAGTCAGTGGTAAAACGGCCGGCGAATTGCCGGCCGTTTATCCTTTTCAGAGGCTATTGCAAGTTATAACGCAAACCTATGCCATAGGTTTTCGGTGGTGCTAGCTGATGAGCTTAGTTACCACCCCATTTCTGGACATTGTTAATCATGGATGCGTACTCATCATCGGTCAGGTTCTTGCCCCAAATCGACAGATTCCATTTATCATTGCGCCAGCCAATTCTCGCATTTAACTCTTTTCGGTCATCGCGACCATTTACAAGATCATACTCGCCGCGATAGATGTAATCACATAAGACATAGTTCATTTATATTTATTTAAAATTTCTACTACCTTGCGGAACAAGGTTAAGGAAATTTCAAACACCTAAGGGAATCTATTTCGGCCAACTTTGCTTAAATGAAAAATAGGCCAACTAAAAAAACAAATACAATTAAGTCGACTGAAACCATTCAACAGCACCATAAAACCAATAACCTCATAAAGTTAAATGGGACTCTGAAGCGTCCAAAGGAGAATCGACTTGACCGAATATGATTCTCTGGATTGCGTTTATCGGGCTATTATTTTGTTCGATAAAGTCGTCCAAAGGTACTGACCATGAAACAAGCCGCAGTCCTACTTATTGTCGTAGCGGTAATTGCGATACTGGGTTATCTCCAGCGTGACAGTATCGTCACAGGTTTAGCGATGAGGGGTATGGAAGCCCGTATGGGCGCCGATTATTTGGCAGCACATGAAGATGGATTGCATCTCACACTGTGCGGCGCAGGCAGCCCATTGGCCGCTCCCAACGCCTCAGGGCCCTGCGTGGCAGTGGTGGCAGGCCAGCGCCTATTTATTGTCGATAGTGGTAGCAATGGGCGCATTATTCTCCAACGCATCGGTTACCAACCGGGTGATATCAAAGCCGTTTTGCTGACTCACTTTCACTCTGACCATATCGATGGCCTGGGAAATATGGGCGTAGCTCGATGGGCTGGAGGAGCGTTCACGGACCCCCTTCCCGTCTACGGACCAGAAGGCGTAGATCGCGTGGTTAAAGGGTTCAATGATGCCTATTCCCAAGACGTTGTCTACCGTCATGAACACCATGGTGATCTAGTGGCCCCTCTGGCCGGCGCCGGCCTTACAGCCATACCCTTTAAGACACCCGCGATTGGAGAGTTAATTAAAGTCTATGATGAAGCTGGTCTAACTATCGAAGCGCTGGCAGTAAGCCATGCACCAGTCGAGCCAGCCGTGGGATACCGCTTCAGTTACAAGGGCCGTTCGCTACTTATTTCTGGCGATACGGTGAAGTCTGCCAATGTTCAGAGGTTCGCGGAGGGAGTGGACTTGCTCGTTCACGAAGGTCTCGCTCCCAATATGGTGACCATGATGGAGCAAGTTGCAACAAAACTTGGCAACAAAAGCACAGCTAAAGTTCTTTATGATATTCGCGACTACCATACCAGCCCAGTTGAGGCTGCCGAAATAGCTCGCGATGCGGGTGTGGGACATCTTCTTTACTACCACATCGTGCCACCCATAATTTTTCCTGGACAGGAAGCTCTGTTTTTGAATGGCGCCGAGGATATCTTTCCTGACTACACTGTTGGTCAAGATGGCGTGGCTTTCTTCCTGCCGGCAAACTCAGACAAAATTATTCAGACCAAGGAAGGACTAAAGTGAAACGGATATCTATAAACACTTAAATGATTACCCAGCAATTAAAAAGACTGTCTACTTTATGAAAGGTGAATATGTGGTTAATAAGCAATTACCCCGCGCGGGGAAATCTCCAAGAGCTATTCGCTACATTCTTTTCTTCAGCACTTTACTGTCCGCATCAATAGCTTTTAGCAACGATCTATCCGGTTATTGGAAACACGCCAAACACAATGTTTGGATTGAGATGAAAAAAAGCACCGGTATCGTAGTGCGCAATGATCGATTTCCCGAACGTGTTGGTCGTACTTTTTTAACAGACATTACGATCAATAAAAACAAACAGAACGCCTGGTACGGTCAGATCTATATCGAAAAACTAGAAGACTATAAAAAAGTGGAAATTTCTCTACCCGAGACTGACCAAATGCTCATAACGGGGAAGATGGGCTTTATGAGTCGCACCGCAAAATGGATGCGCATCGATAAAGTACCTGCGCTCTAGTGAACTTTGATGTTTCTGTACCTGTGAGAATTTAACCATTATTTTTCTTAAATCGATTGGATGTAAAAGCGCACTATGAACCAAAATTGCTATCCCGATATTCATAATACTATCGCTCCAGCTTACTCAGCTGCAGAAGAATTTACCAATGCACTAACACATGGTATTGGTTTTCTCATCTCAGTTGCCGCATTGATCTATATGATCGCAATAATGCCGGCTGATTACAGCCTGCTACAGAAAACCGGTGCCGTGGCTTACGGTATCAGTCTAATGCTAATGTTTTTAACATCCACTTTGTACCATGCGGCAAAAAAGCCAAACGTAAAAGATGTTTTAAAACGCCTTGATCACTCCGCTATTTACCTGTTAATTGCTGGCACCTACACCCCGCTCCTGACCATTTCATTAAATAGTGTAACGGCAACTGTGTTGTTAATTATTATTTGGTCCGCTGCACTGGCTGGAGTTATTTTTAAAGCGTTCTTTGCCGGACGTTTTAAATGGTTTTCAGTCATTACTTATCTGGCTATGGGCTGGGCTGGAGTATTTGTGATTTATGAGCTTTTCCTGGTGATGGCGCCACCAGGATTTTTATTGCTACTGGTAGGAGGTGCTGCTTACAGCATTGGTGTTGTTTTTTATGTCACTAAAGCCATCGCCTTTAATCATACTATTTGGCATTGCTTTGTTTTAATTGGAGCCCTCAGCCATTGTTGGCTTATCTTGGAATATGTACTGGATGGCAGCAAGATTTAATGATCGTCAAAGATAACGATAGAATTTAAAACGACCTATACTTAGCCAGATATACTGGTCTGCATGGGTATTTACAAAGTACTAACGCCTTCATTGCCACCGTCCCCTTTTTATTATGAGAGTCTGTGGAATATTTAGGGTGGCTTGTTAAGCAAGATTCCTGTCTCTTATACACATCTCCGAGCCCACGAGACCAGAGAGGATCTCGT
>CAJXVK010000074.1 GCA_913060735.1 uncultured Cellvibrionales bacterium | reverse complement strand
GGGCAGCTGAGCTGGATCTGGAAGTTTTTGCTGACGGATGCGACAGACTGTTTCGCCAACCAGTTCTGGCGTCGGCGTTCGATCTCCCAACGCCTGAGCTAATGCGGGATACTGAATATGGGTCTTTGCCTGTTTGGACAGGCGCAGGCAGACATGGGTAATCAGGTAACGGTCTTTGTAGGCCTGCTTAAAGATACTGTTACGATAGCCAAACTCACATTGCTCGCGATCCAGCTCAAGAGTCTCACCAGTGTCTATATCGATGGCCTGCAACGAGACAAACAGATCACAGAGCTCTACGCCATAGGCACCGATATTTTGAATAGGTGCAGCGCCCATATTACCTGGTATCAATGATAAATTTTCAAGGCCATACCAACATTGCTGCAGACAGTACTGGACCATTTGATGCCAGTTCTCACCAGCGGCAAAGGTCACCTCAACTTGATCATTATTAACCGGCACGCTGCTAATACCCCTGAGATTGAGGTGCACTACCAACCCCTTGATATCGCCAGCTATAACCATATTACTGCCGCCGCCCAGAGGCGTGACCTGTAGGCTATTAGCCTTGGCGAAATCCAGTGCCTGCTGTATTTCGGCGACATTAGTCACAGAACAAAAATACTCACCGCAGGCAGTTAGCGCCAAACTGTTTAGGTCCTGCAGAGGGGCCTGTCGTTTAATATTGAGGGAGCTCAAAGTGACTGCATCTCGGAGCTAGTAAGACGAATATGCGCCAACAAACCGGCCGATGCCTCTTCGACCAAATCTAGCACCATCGCAAAACCATTGTCACCACCATAGTAGGGGTCGGGAACCTCAGTCTGCTCAGACTGTTGAGAGTAATCGAGAAACAGTCCTAGCTGACCTTCGTAATCCCCAGGACGCATGGCATGCAGATTACTGAGGTTTTCATTGTCCATCGCAATAATATAATCAAACCGGTTGAAGTCTTCCGCTTCCACCAGTCGAGAACGCAACTCTGACATATCGTAACCCCGCTCAGACGCGACTGCGCAGGTGCGCTGATCGGGTGCATGCCCCAGGTGCCAATCACCGGTGCCCGCACTATCAACCGCAATCTGCTGCGACAGACCCTCAGAATCCACCATCGACTGAAACACCGCATGGGCGGTTGGAGAGCGGCAAATATTGCCCAGGCAGACAAACAACACGGAAATTTTACTCATATCTGCTTAAAACCTATCTGTTTAAATTATAATGTTTTACTTTAATTTATAATTATAAGCTATTGTTTTAATTGTTATTAATTAATTCTATTATTGCTTGTAAGTCTTCTTCTGTATCTATACCTGTAGGCACTGGCTCAATCGCGTCGGCGACATGGATACCGACTCCATGCCACATAAACCTCAGCTGCTCCAATGACTCCGCCTGCTCTAAGGGCGCCACTGGCCAGCTGACAAAGCTATTTAGCTGAGCCACTCTATAGCCATATATACCTATATGGCGACGCGCCAGATCTAAAACAGGCATAGAGGATTGGCTGGACTGAAAGTGATCTCGCGGCCAGGGCACAGGTGCACGGCTAAAATAGCAAGCCATACCCTGATTATCTTTCACTACCTTTACCGCATTCGGGTTGAGAAAATCGGCGACCGCTTCAATCGGTTCGCAGAGCGTGGCAACGCCGGCCTGCTCATTCTGTGCAAGATTTTCTGCAACCTGATTAATCACAGCTGGCGGTATTAATGGCTCATCACCCTGCACATTGACCACCAACTGCCGGTCATCTAAACCCAGCTGCTGGGCGACTTCCTGCAGACGATCTGTACCAGACACGTGGTCCGCTCGCGTCATGCAGACCTCAGCGCCAAACGCCTGTGCGGCGTGCTCAATGCGACTGTCATCTGTGGCAATAACTACCTGCGCGGCATTGCTTTTCAGCGCCTGCTGCCACACCCGCTGAATCATTGACAGACCAGCAATATCGCGCAGCGGCTTGGCGGGCAACCGGGTGGATGCATAGCGCGCAGGGATAATTACTATAAAGCTCATAGGTGATTCTCGCGTTTAGTTGGTACTAGGAAATTGGTTATCAACAAGCCCTGCGGCCACAATAAAACGATCTACAAACTCTGTAGGCACTGTTATTTCAACCTCCAGCACCCAAATTTTATCAGTTACAGCATCGGTGTATTTTACCGCGTCTTTGGCGGTGATAATAATCGGCAGATCATCATCAAAACTCAGGTCAGCAAGCTTTAACTGCTGATGGTCATCACGGCCAACTAAATCGACATCAAAGCCAAGAATTTCAAGAGTAGCGGCAAAGCGTTGAGGATTGCCTATAGCGGCCACAGCATGCACCGAAAAAGGTCCCGACCAGGCAGATGCCACTACCGTTTTACCACTGGCCAAATGACGGAATACACTTGGCTGCAAGGCTATTTGGTGTCTATCTATATCGGCGGATAGTACTGACATCACAGCCCCACTGACAGACTTATCAGGCGAGCCATTGATAAGCACAAAATCCACCTGATTAAGTCGCTGCGCGGATTCCCGCAGTGGCCCTGCCGGCAGGCAGTATTGATTGCCCAGACCCCGTGCTCCATCGACTACTGCTATCTCAATATCCCTGTGCAAGCGGTAATGCTGCAGGCCATCATCGCTTAGTATTAGATCGCAGCGATAATTCGCTAGCAGATGGTTAACGGCGGCAACTCGATCAGGCGCGACCACTACAGGGCAACTGCAAGCTTGCGCAATTAATAGGGGCTCATCACCACATTGCGCCGCGCTAATGCCCTCGACAACATCCAGCGGGTAGTTCTGCGCCCTGCCACCATAGCCACGACTGACCACGCCAACCCTGTAGCCGCGCGCATTAAGCGCCTTGACTAAGGCTATAATTAATGGGGTCTTACCGCTGCCGCCCACTGAGATATTGCCAATAATAGCGACCGGTGAGGCGAAGGCATGGCCCTGATACTTAGACTGCAAGCGACGACGGCGCAATCGCGTAACAAAAGAAAATAGCCAGGCAAAAGGAAGCAGAAAAACCAGCCACCAGCTATTGCTATACCAGGCTTGTGTTAACCGCTGCTCGGCACTGGCCAAAATCAGCCTGCCTCTGGCTCATCAAACTGATTGTGGTAAAGCTGCGAGTAGCGACCCGCACTCGCCAGTAAGTCGGCATGAGAACCCTGCTCAACAATGCAGCCATTCTCCATTACCAAAATGCGGTCAGCTTTTTCTACCGTACTCAGGCGGTGAGCAATTACAAAGGTGGTCCGATCCTTCATTAACTCTTCCAGAGCAGCCTGGATATGACGCTCCGAATCAGTATCTAGCGCCGAGGTGGCCTCATCCAAAATAAGCACTGGCGCATTTTTTAATACCGCTCGAGCTATGGCAATACGCTGCCGCTGACCGCCAGAGAGCATAACGCCATCATCACCTATATGGGTACTGTAGCCATCAGATAGATCCTCAATAAAGTCGTGGGCATGGGCAATAGATGCAGCTGCAACCACTTGATCGGCACTGCGCCCTGCCAGCTCACCATAGGCAATATTATTGAAGATCGTGTCGTTAAATAGCGTTACATTCTGGCTAACAATAGCGATATGTCTACGTAAATTGGCCAATGAGAAATCATTAACATCTACGCCATCAAGCAGAATACTGCCCCCAGCATGATTATAAAAACGCGGAATTAGACTAACGAGAGAGGTTTTACCGCTGCCGGATGAACCCACTAGCGCAATAGTTTCACCTGGATAAACAGTGAAGTTAATATCCTTAAGAACAGGCCGATCGACGCTGCCATAGGTGAAGTTAATATTCTTAAACTCAAATTTACCGGCGACAGAATCTCGCTCTATATCGCCGGCATCTACTTCCTCTTCAGCGTCTAGAATCTCAAAAATAGACTCAGCGGCGGCAATGCCCTTTTGCACATCACTATTGACCTCAGTGAGCTGCCGAATGGGCTTGATCAACATACCAGAGGCAACTAGGAAAGTAATAAAACTGCCCGTCGTCATGGTTTCAAGAATCGCCGGATTAAGCATAAAACCCGTAATGGCACCAAAGGCCAAGGACACAATCAGCATAACCATTGGATTACTGATGCCCTCGGTGAGGGACATTTTCATATTTTGGCGACGATTGCTGTGGCTGGCTGTATTGATACGTGTGCGTTCAGCGTCCATGCCACCAAACATACGTACCTCTTGATAGCCGCTGACAGCCTCCTGTGTAACATGGGTAACATCACCCATGGCCGACTGAATACGTTTGCTGATCAACCTAAATCGCTTGCTGACAATGCTCACCAAAATAGCAATAAAGGGCATCACTGCAATAAAAAATAAGGTGAGTTTCCAGTTTACATAAAACAGATAACTCATAAGGCCGATAACGAGGCTACCCTGCTGCAACAATGTTTTAACCGCCTTGGTTCCCGCCTGAGTGACCTGCTGAACATTAAAGGTTACTACGGACACCAGGTGCCCAGACATAGATTGGTCAAAAAAGCGGAAGGGTAACAGCAGGTATTTCTCAAAAATATCTAGGCGCAGTGCGTGCACGAGATAGTTTGAGACATAGGCCAGACCATAGCTGCCTATTAAATAGCCGAGCCCGCGAATCATACTGACCACAACCAGAAATAAGGGAATCACTAACCAGCGATACTCTGTGAGTGAGTCACCGAATAGTGAATTGGCAAAGTAAGCCGTTATACCTGTACTGGGAAGGCTCTCCTGGGTCGCTGATCCGGTCAGCGTACCCACAGTATCTGTGATATAGCCAAGCAGGTCGACAAAAGCCACCTCGGCTGCGGAGTGCATCACCAGTCCAAAAATAGCGACTGAAAAGGCGGCCCAATAGCGGGCAACGTAGCTAAGTAATCGGGTGTAAGTTTTTGCTCCGCTCGACGCAGAATCCTGGGACATATTCTATTGCCTTTTTGTCTGCTGCGTGGCGATATTCAATTTGCTAAAACCCAACTGCCCGGCCGCGTCCATAGCGATCACAACAGCCTGATGAGTCGCATCGGCGTCAGCCGTGATAATAAGTGGCATCTCTATATTGCCCCCAGAGGCATCCTTTAAAGCCGCCATAATGGTCTTGATCTCACGATTTATCAAATTTTCTCCATTGACCGCGTAATTACCCTCGGCATTAACCAGTAATTCCACTGTTTGCGGCGCATCTTCGGCTGGCACGCCATTGGCTTCAGGCAGGCTGATCAGCAGGCGCGTCTCTTTGGTAAATGTGGTGGTCACCATAAAAAAGATCAATAGCAAAAACACCACATCAATCAGGGGTGTTAGGTTAATTCCATTATCAAGTTTTGCTTTGCGCCGAAACCTCACGCCATCAACCCTGCTTAAAAAGGTCACTGTGCATAGCGTCAACCAGCTTCGTAGCCTGGCCCTCTAGCTGCACAACCAGCGACTCAACATGACGCTCAAAATAGCGATGTAAGATCATCGCCGGAATCGCCACGGTCAGGCCAGCTGCCGTAGTAATCAATGCCTGGGATATGCCCCCAGCTAGCTGAGCAGCATTACCCGTGCCGAACAGCATAATATCGGCAAACACCTGAATCATGCCCAATACAGTGCCCAATAGGCCCAGCAGCGGAGTCGTATTAGCAATAGTGCCCAAAATAGAGAGGAAACGTTCAAGTTGGTGAATAACCTGCCCCGCAGATTCTTCAATACTATCTTTCATTACATCGCGGCCATGGCCTGAATTACTGATCCCAGTGGCGAGAATATAGCCCAGTGGAGAGGAGTCTCTAAGCGCCTTGAGTCGCTCACCGTTCAGCTCTTTATTGCGTAGTTGATGCCAAACCTGAGCCAGCTGACCCGCGGGCACAATACGCTCAGTTTTGAGAGTGATAAAACGCTCAATAGAAATAGCGACAACAATAATTGAGCAGAACAAAATCGGCCACATCAACCAGCCGCCGGAAACAAAGATTTGATACACAGTGAAGCCTAATTAATCCGTTAAATATCCGTCAACTCTACCATAAACCCCAACAATCCTGTATCTGCAAATAATCGCCTCAACGCCACCAGCGGTCAGGAATAACGCTTCTTGTAGGCTCTACGACCAGCTCGGCCTGCTGATTCCACACAAAGCTAATCGCTCCTTGCTCCGATGTGCGCCATAGCTGACTTGCAACAGATTGGTAGCGTTTAACCACAGAGCTATGGGGGTGGCCAAATTGATGACGATACCCGGAGGAAAAAACCACATGCGCTGGCCGCATAAGTGCCACAAATTGGCCAGTAGATGATGTTTTACTGCCATGGTGGGGAGCGACTAGAACCGTAATGGGCACAGAGTCTATCTGCAATTGTTGCTCAACTGACTGTTCAATATCCCCTGGCAAAAGAATGGTTTCGTTGCGCCAACTAATCAGCAGCACACAGGAGCTATTATTACCCTCAATCGCGCCAGCGGCATCAGGGGATAATATTTGAAAGGTAACCAGATCAATGCCCTGCCCCCATTGCCATCTCTGGCCAGCAAGGCAATGCTGAGCGCCATCTAAACTAACGCTAGGTCCGACCAAAAGTTCATCAACCTGGACCGATTTAAGCAGTGATTTGACACCACCACTGTGATCACCGTCTTCATGGCTAACGATTAAACGATCAATTCGATTGCGGCCACGACGCCAAAGATAGGGAGCAATAATGCCGCTGCCAGCGTTAAACCGCTCGCCATAGATGGGGCCGGCATCATACACCAGCGTTTTATCGGCTGTTTCCACTACCACCGCCAGCCCCTGACCAACATCCAAAATAGTCAGTCGCAGAGGCGGCAGAGGTTTGGCACCGAGCAATACTGTCAACAGCGGCAACAGGCAGAGCCAGCGTCCCGGAAGCGCTCTGGGTAATAATAGGCCCAGCACTGCCAGCAGCGCGGCAACAGTAACCCAGCGATCGATTGGCATGGGCGCATGCATATAACCAACTGTTGCTGGCAACCAATCAATTACAGCCCATAGTGCCGATATCGAATGATCTGCCAGTTGCCATAGCAATACCGCTGCCTCTGGCCACGGAATATAAATAGCCACGCCCAGCAATGATAGCGGCACACTGACAAAGGATATCCAGGGCACAGCGACAAGGTTAATCACTGGTGCCAACCAAGAGGCACGCCCGATAAATATTAACAATGGGATCATCATAGCCACCAGCAGCGCCAGCTGGGCTGATAGCATAGGTCGCAGAGAGAGGCCGGAGGTTGCAGATAGCCAGGGCGTAAACCACCAAAGCAGCACGCCTACGGCGACAAATGATAGCCAGAAACCCGCACTCAGTATGGCTAGCGGCTGGGTAATGGCAATAAGTAATAATGCCCAAGCCATGCACGTAAATGGCTGCACATGACGAAATATTAGCTTGCTGAACATCACAACAACTACAGCTATTAGCGCTCTCTGTGTGGGTAGCGAAAAGCCGGCCAACAGGCTGTAAGACAATGCCGCAACTATCGCCAAGACTGGACCCGAGCAACGAGCGACAGTACTCACCAGCAGAGGAAACCAGCGATACAGTGGCAACAGCAATCGGCCAATCAGTTTACCGAGAAAGAAACCCATTGCGGCGATCAGGCCTATATGTAGACCAGAGATCACTAATAGGTGGACAATGCCAAGCCGGGCCAGATCATCCCAGTAAGCGCTAATTTGCTGCTTATCACCAATACTCAAGGCTACCACCACAGCGCTACCTAACTGAGACAGGTTACTGCCATTAATCGCCTGACGAATTTGGCTGCGATAGTGATGGATCGACTGTTTCGAGGATTGCAGACGCCGCGCTGTATCTGCCTGACGTATATAACCAGTCGCTGAATAACTCTGTTGCTGCAGCCAACTTTGATAATCAAAAGTTCCTGGATTGCGTAGCCCGCGCGGCTGCCGCAGCCTGACAATAAGACTCCAGCGGTCACCTGGTATTAACTCAGCCCCGACACTGGGAAAGCTATACCAGCTCAACAGCAATGATCGTAGCGGCACAGACTCGGACTGGTCGGATAAAAGTAGCGCCGAATCCACAGCAAACCTAAAGCGACTGCGTCGATCATTGGTGTCGACCAGACTATTAATGGTCCCCGTAACAACAAGATCCCGCTTATCAAGTGAGGCCGGCAGCTGATGTTGCAGTTGCCAACTTGCTGACAACAGAGCCCAGCAAACGCCCAAACCCAGACATAGACCGACCCACCCCACTGTAGGTGAGAGCCTGAAAATAAAAAACCAGGCCAGTGACAGCAATAGAATAAAACCTATTACAATTGCGCTCTCCGGCAATCGCGGCCACCAGGCAACGGAAAATATTCCTATGCCTAAAGCCATTAGATAGCGCATGTTAAGGCCCTGCTTGCACATAGCATTGAGACTGTTAAAGTCACAGCCAGACAGGCTGATTTGGATAGTCTAATCAGGCCGGCGGGTTTTAGGGGGAACGGTGTCCACAGTTAGATGAAAAATCTGTTAGTTATCTACCATAGCCAAAGTGGCAATACTGAAATGCTGGCTCAGGCTGTTTTCAACGGCTGCCAGCGAGAAACGGCTGTCAGCACTAAACTGTTGAGAGCCTTTGATGCTCGACTCGAAGATTTGATCTGGGCAGATGGCCTGCTATTTGGCACACCAGAAAACTTTGGCACCATGAGCGGCGCACTAAAAGACTTTTTTGATCGCACCTACTACCCAGCCGAACAATATAAGCTCAACCTGCCCTATGCTATCTTTATAAGCGCAGAAAATGACGGTACTGGCGCAGTGCGCGATATTGATCGTATTGCCAAGGGCTATCCACTGCGCAAGATCGCCGAGCCGCTAATCGCCAATGGTAAACTATGCGCAGAGTATATTGATCAGTCTCAGGACTTTGGTCAGGCTATGGCCGCTGGCCTAGCTCTAGGTATTTTTTAATGTTGCCTTACAAATGGATTAAGCATTGAGTAGAGGATTAGTTTTAACAGGTGGTGGGGCCCGAGCAGCCTATCAGGTCGGCGTACTCAAGGGCATAGCCGCCATTTTACCGAGATCAGTTTACAACCCTTTTCCCATTATTTGCGGGACATCAGCCGGTGCTATTAACGCACTATCGATCGCTGGCCGAGCCGGTCCCTTTCGCCTCAGAGCGAGTAAACTAGAATCTATTTGGCACAATTTGCGCGCCTCTGATGTCTATCGCACCAATGCACTGGCAGTGGCTACCAATGTTTTTCATATAGCCGCCTCGCTGCTGCACAGCGGTTATGGTATCGGCCGCCCGATCTCGCTGTTGGATAACACTCCACTGCGAGAGATGTTGGAAAACTACGTTAAATTTGACTATCTAGAGACTGCTATTGGCAATGGTGAACTTGAAGCCATTGCTATTAGCGCCATGAGCTATGCGTCCGGTCAGTCCGTCACTTTCTTTCAGGGGCAGCAGAATATTCATCCCTGGAACCGCGCTCGACGTCGCGGAGAAAAAACCGATCTGACCATTGATCATCTAATGGCCAGTACCGCGATTCCAAGTCTCTTTCCTGCAGTGCAGCTTCAGGGAGGTTATTTTGGCGATGGCGCAGTACGTCAGTTGAAACCTATTAGCCCTGCACTGCATATGGGAGCCGAGCAGCTACTAATTATTGGCGTCAGCAATAACGCTACCCTTGCAAACAAAGCACCGGAATTGGAGCACTCTCCGTCAATTGCACAGATTATGGGGCATATGTTTAACAGTGCCTTTATCGATGCCGTGGAGAGTGATTTGGAAACATTGCGCTCTATCAATCGTCTCGCTTCAGTAATACCGCAGTCGCTCAAGGACAATAACGGCATTACTGATTTAAATGCCGTAGAGGTGTTGTCTATCTCGCCCAGCCAGTCGATCGATCAAATAGCCAAAGAGCATATTCATGAGTTGCCAAGATCCCTCAAGCTATTCTTAAAGTTCATTGGCGCAACCGCCCAGGGTGGTGGCACGAGTGCAGCTAGCTATCTGCTCTTTGAGCCGGGCTTTAGCCGAAAGCTTATTGCACTTGGCCTCAGTGATGCCCTCGCCCAGGAGGATGCAATACGCGATTTCTTTGATCAGCAGGCAGGCCCTCCGCAATAGAGGCTCTATAGAACTTAGAGCCGCACCTTTCAAAAAATAGCGCATAAAAAAAATGCACGAAAAAAAGGCGGGCCATTACAGGCCCGCCTCAGCTCTCCCCCTCTTGTTTTATTATTAACAACAATAACAAGAGGTATTTCTCAACTTCATCTCAAATCCTATAGTTGAGACGAGCTAGATATAAAACCTGTCTCTTATACACATC
>CAJXVK010000073.1 GCA_913060735.1 uncultured Cellvibrionales bacterium | reverse complement strand
ATCTACACTAGATCGCTCGTCGGCAGCGTCAGATGTGTATAAGAGACAGTTGCAGTACACAATTTCTACAGGAAAGGTTCGCCCAGATACCTCCACCACTGGTGCATTATTAAAATGCTTGGAAAATTTCTCTACATCAATAGTGGCCGAGGTAATAATTAATTTAAGGTCTGGGCGCTGGACCAGCAGGTTTTTTAAATAGCCGAGTAGGAAATCAATATTGAGGCTGCGCTCATGGGCCTCATCGATAATGAGTGTGTCGTACTTGCTCAGAAACTTATCATTTTGAATTTCAGCCAGCAGTATGCCATCGGTCATCAGCTTGATCAGGCTCTTGCTCGAACTTTGATCGGAGAAGCGCACCTGATAACCCACCACATCGCCCAGCGGAGTTTTTAATTCGCTGGCGATTCGGTCCGCCACAGTGCGCGCAGCAATCCTGCGCGGCTGGGTATGGCCAATAATACCGCGCACACCGCGACCGGCTTGCAGACAAATTTTTGGAATCTGGGTGGTTTTACCCGAGCCGGTTTCACCGGCAATAACCACGACCTGATTATCAAGAATCAACTCGCGAATTTCTTCAGAGCGCGCACTGACCGGCAGATCCGGATAAGTAATCTGCGGCAGCGACTGCTGTCGCGCAGACACCTGAGTACTGGAGCGCAACACAGTGGAAGACCACTTCTGCCAGGCCGTTGCTATGTCTTTTTTGGCCGCCCACTGTCGCTGTAACTCTTTTAGCTGACGGCCGAGACGGAATAAATCACGGCTGCTTACCGATTGAGGTAACCACTGGGCGAGCTGTTCGAAGTCTGTTTTTTTAGACGGCGCTTGACTGAAAATTTTGGCTTCTGGACTGGTGGGCTGTTGCGAGGACAAACTATTATTCGCCAGTATTTAGCCAGATACATTCACCGCTTTTGGCCTTGATGGCATCCAGCTTTTTATGGTGATCCTCCAGCTCTTGAGCACTGGCGGCAATCACACGCAGTGGCGGACGAGTTGTTGGTAGACGACGGATAGTCGAGGCACTATTCATTTCGCCACTATCCGCGTCGGACGAGTCACTCATATTGAGGCTGACCTGACCACCAGTCATCAGCAGATAGACATCTGCCAAGATTTCCGCATCTAATAATGCACCGTGTAAGTCACGCTGAGAGTTATCAACCCCGTAGCGCTTGCACAGCGCATCGAGATTATTCTTCTGCCCCGGATGTTTTTGTCGCGCCAGCGCCAAAGTATCAATAATGCGACAGCCGCTTTCAATGGACTTGGGCTTGGGTCGCAGCTTGGAGGTTTCGTGATTGATAAACCCAATATCAAAGGGAGCGTTGTGAATAATAAGATCGGCGCCACTAACAAACTCAAAGAACTCAGGCGATATGGCCTCAAACAATGGTTTGTCTTCAAGAAACTGGTCGGTGATACCATGGACTTCCATAGCGCCTTCGTCGACCTTGCGCTGCGGATTTATGTACTGGTGATAATGGCGGCCGGTGAGCTTGCGATTGACCATTTCCACACAGCCGATCTCGATAATGCGATGATCCTGAGAGGTTTCCAGGCCGGTGGTTTCTGTATCAAGAACAATCTGTCTCATGGTCTCTGCTTATCTATTTAGGTGGAAGTGCGATTACAGCTCATCTATACCGCGATTGGCCAGCTGGTCGGCAATTTCATTTTCGCGGTGGCCACTGTGACCTTTTACCCACTGCCAGTCTATCTTATGTTCACCGATAACCGCATCGAGTTTTTGCCATAGATCAACATTTTTAACGGGCTGCTTAGAAGCCGTTTTCCAACCGCGCTTTTTCCAGTTGGGCATCCATTCTTGAATGCCTTTAAGTACATAGGTGGAATCTGAGGTCAGAGTCACTTCGCAGGGCCTTTTTAGCGCCGCCAGACCCTCAATAACAGCGTTCAGCTCCATGCGATTATTAGTTGTGTCAGACTCGCCACCCCAGAGCGATTTTTCTTCGCCCGCATAGCGCATCAATACACCCCAGCCACCGGGGCCCGGATTACCACGGCAGGCGCCGTCTGTGAAAATTTCAACCGAATTCATAATGTTCCCTGTGGAGGCTTAGTATTTTTTTTACGCATTGGGTCAGCCTGTTGGCGAGAACCCATAAAGTGGCTATCTGTGGTTGCCTGGCGCCACAAACTTCGCGGACTGATACCACGAGTCACCCGTTTAACCGCATGGATCATATAGAAATTACCCAGCGGAAAGCGAACCTTTTGGGCAAATTTTTCCCAGATTGAATCCTGTTCAGTCCACTGCGAGCGATTGAGCGGCAGATGGTAAGCGCCGTGATCTATTTCTAGCACCTGAAAGTTTAATAGCGATAGCCAGTCAATCACTCTCCCTTTGCGCAGATTGTGAAAGCAGTACTGAGGGCGACCAGATAACAGCTGCATGGGAAACTTAAGCGCGCCATGAGGACCATAGGGGTTAAACAGGCATAGCACCAGATGGCCACCGGGGGCTATCACTCGACTGACTTCGGACAGCACTGCTTTCGGCGATACCGAGAATTCAACGGCATGCTGCAGTACCGCAACATCGACAATATCTGCCGGCAACGGCAGCTCGGAGTAGCTGCTTATTGCCGTCACCTGTTCGGAGGTCGTGGCACTTAGCGAGAAACGATGCATATGGCCAAAGCAGTCAAGTAATTGCTGGTCTGGAGCAAGACCTAAATGCATTAAGCGATAGCCTGGCAACTGGGCATATTTATGCTTTAGCACTCGATGCTCGTGATGACGTAGGTAGCGGCCAAAATCTGTCTTACCCCAAGCCTCTAGCCCCTCTGCAGTCAAACCAAGATCGCGCACTTTAAAGCGGTCTAAGGCATGTTTACTGCGCTGTCGAAGAAACTGTAAGGACATAGGGTTACTGTGGTCTATTAGGCATCTGTTGGCGTCTATTATGGAGTAGTTGAGGGCTATTTTAAATCTGCTCACTAATAATGGCTGCCAGATTGTCTAATAGCGCTGCGATCGCTACAATTCGCGCGCAAATAATTACCATAATGAGTTCAATGCGTGCAGTCTGAACACAAAAGTAGTTCCCTGTTTTTAAATCTAATCTTTTTCAGCCTTTTACTGGGTGGCTGTGTGCTGACTCCGGTGGAGCCTGGCGACCAAAGTCTCGACAGCGGCCTGCCGCAGGAACCGGTTGAGACTGCGACCAAGATAGTTGCTGAGAGCTCTCTAACCGGTGCTGAAGGCTCTCTAACCGGTGCTGAGGGCTCTCTAACCGGCGCTGAGGGCTCTCTAACCGGCGCTGAAGGCTCTCTAACCGGCGCTGAGGGCTCTCTAACCGATGCAGATGGCACTCTGGTAAATCTTGAAGTACCCGATCTATGGCAGCGTATTCGCAGCGGCCATAATTTAACCCCAGAGGTACTTCCCGCCAGTGTTTTAAAACAGCGTGACTGGTATCTGCGCAACCCCAGCTACCTCGCCACTGTATTTGGCCGCGCTGAACCGTTTATTTTCTATGTCACCGACGAACTTGATAAAGCCGGATTGCCATTGGAACTGGCCTTACTACCAATTGTTGAAAGTACCTATGACCCTCTCGCTTACAGTCACAGCCATGCCGTTGGCCTGTGGCAGTTTATTCCCTCTACCGCGAAGTCGTTTGGCCTCAGGCGAGATCGCTGGTATGACGGGCGTCGCGATGTCATCTACTCAACCCAGGCCGCAGTCAAATATCTTAAATATTTGCACAGACGCTTTGACAACGACTGGCTGCTAGCACTTGCCGCCTATAATTCTGGTGAGGGTAATGTTCGCAAGTCGATCAAAAGAAATCGCAAACTGGGTAAGAAAACCGATTTTTGGTCAATCAAGTTACCCCGAGAGACCAGAAACTATGTTCCTCAGTTACTGGCATTGGCTACGCTGATTGAAAATCCCGAAAAGTTTGATATTAAACTGCCCTTTATTGCTGATCAGGCCTATTTTGAAGTGGTAGAGATTGAGTCGCAGATTGACCTCAATAAGGTAATTGAGATCACTGGCGTCGAAGGCACTGCATTTACTAAACTTAACCCTGCTTATCGCCGCTCTATAACGCCCCCACAAGGAAAACATAATCTTTTGTTGCCCGTGGGTAGCGCTGAACCACTGCGCCAACTATTGGCTACCACAGATCCAAAAACCTGGGTTCCTCACACTGAATATCAGGTTGTGAGCGGTGACACCCTATCTCAGATTGCCCAGCGCTTTCGCGTTCCTACCCAGTGGCTCAAAAGCAGAAATAATCTGCGCTCGGACCGCCTTAGAATTGGTCAGGTGCTGCTGATACCGCATTCCGGTGACAGCGCAACCAGCGGCTCTAAAGTCGCTCAGACGTCGCTGTACTCAGTTAAACGCGGCGATACCCTGTCTAGTATTGCTCTGCTGTACAAGACCTCTATCACAGCTTTAAAGCACTCTAATGAGCTGACCACAGACAGATTGCAGATTGGTCAGAAATTGACCATTAAACATAGCTCTGCCGGGCCCACACCAGAGAATCTGCGCAGACTCTCATACAGGGTCAGGCGCGGTGATTCTCTGTACCTTATCGCGGAGAAGTTTGATTTAACGATTCGTGATATTACGCGCTGGAACAAGATTAGCCGCAATGAGTTTTTGCAGCCTGGGCAGCGTTTGACACTGTTTATTAATGCATTGCGTATCTGACCTGCAGTTAGCTGACTCAATTCAAATCAACAGGCAATAAAAAAGACGGGCATGCCCGTCTTTCTCAATCAATAACATTGTTACTGTTTTATTTCAGCTCTCGCAACCAGACTGGCTTGATACGCCTGAACCAAGCGGCTGCCATTAATAGAGTCTGCTGCATATATCAGGCTGGCCTTCTGTGCCACGCTTAGTGTAGCAACATCACCCTGAGTCACTTTCTGCAGCGAGGCAACTACATAATCGCCATTGCGAGCATAAAAGTCCTCTGTAACAGCGTTTTCTGCTGCCATCTGCAGCTGGAAGACGGCATTTAATACTTCCGGATTAACGGCGCGATCGTTGCGCTTAACACCAAGGGCAACTTGCCAATCCAGAGCATTGGCCTTAGCCACAGCCTCGACGCTTTCCCCAGCCTCAACTGAGGCGAGTAAAGCGGCGCCCTGCTCAGCAATAATCTGCTTAGCAGTGCTTGCGCTAAGAGCATTCACCACTGCACTTCGCACCTCTGACAACTCTTTTTGGCGCGCAGAAATGCTTTCATTAAGCTTAATTACTACGTAGCGATCATTGCCCAGATCCAGTACTTCGCTCGCGTACTTGTCATCCACGACTTCTGAACTAAACGCCGCTTTAATCACTGCGGGGTAAGCCGCTACACCATCACCGCCGGCGCGGGAAAAAGGACTGGACACCTGAGCAGTAAGATCAAGATCTGCGGCCACAACGGCTAGCGACTCTGCATTGAAACTGAGCTCTTTAAGCATTTCCAGTTTTTCGACCAGTGCGTTGTCTACCTGCTCGGTCAGTAGTTCCTGCTCGATACGAGCGGACTCGGTAGCCAACTCGAAGGTCTGCACCTGCGTATCTAGCAACTTAATAAAATGCGTTCCCGCATCGGTTTCCACCGCTGCAGATACCTGACCGACTTCAAGCGCTGCCAATGCAGCTTCAAAGGATTCGGGGAATGTGTCACCGGAGCTATAACCCAGGTCACCACCAGTATCGGCGGAACCAACGTCTTCAGAGTACTGCTTGGCCAGTGCGGCGAAGTCTTCACCTGCATCTAATCTGGCCTGAACTTCTGCTATTGCCTCAGCACTTGGATCAGCCAATAGGATATGTGCCGCCTGACGCGATATGGCGGTATCTACTGACTCTGCCTCTTGCTCAAATCGCGCTTGAATCTGCTCTGGCGTGACCGATTTACCCGCGGTCAGCAATCCAGCATTGAGTTCGATATAGTCAATAACAACCTGATCTTCGGTCTGATACTGCGCTTTATTCTGTTGGTAATAGGCATCGATCTGATCTTCGCTTAGCTGCACTGCACTCATAATTGGTGCAATAGGCAGTGTCAGATAGTAATAGTCTCGGGTTTGCTCGGTAAGACCAGCCAGCGCCGCTAGCTCCGTTTGTGTCACAAAATTTGTTGCTGTCATGCCCTGAATAACCTGCTGAATCAGCAGGTCTTCTTTAATCATTTCAATAAATGTGGCACTGGTATAGCCCTGCTGGCGAATCGTATACTGATAGACATCTTGGTCAAAGCGGCCGTCAGTGTGGAAACTCGGCGTTTCAATAAGCAGCTCGCTTACCGTTTTTGTCGATATTCCCATCCCCTGCTCTCGCGCTGACTGGGCAATCACCTTACGGCCAATGATCTGCTGCACAACGCTGGGGCGAACCAGCTCATCATCAACCAACGCGGGATCCAGACCTTCGTTTGCACTGAGAATACGTCTTTTTTCAACGCCTATAGCCTGCTGAATACTCAGTGCACTGACCTTCTCGTCATTGACAACCAGTTCAGTTTCAACACCTGGACCGGATAGAAACAGTGACCCTGTGCCTGAAAAGGCAAATATACCACCAATAAGAACCACTATAACCGTGGCTATACCACGCATGTTATTTCTAAAATTATCCAACATGTACCTGTCCTAATAATTGAAAAAAAAGGCGCATCATGGATGCGCCTTCTAGACTGAGGTCCTCGCTACAATAGCGGGATTCCCAGAGTTTTTCTTAGTTTACTGCGTCTTTCAGAGCTTTACCGGCTTTAAAGCTAGGCACGTTAGCCGCTTTAATTTGGATCTCAGCACCAGTCTGTGGGTTGCGACCAGCGCGCGCGGCACGGTGCTTTACAGCGTAGGTACCAAAGCCAACCAAAGAAACTTGGTCGCCATTTTTTAATGCGCCGGTTATTGCATCTAGAGCTGAGTCCAGTGCGCGTCCAGCAGAAGCTTTAGAGATATCTGCACCAGCAGCAATAGCATCGATTAATTCAGATTTATTCACGGTATTCCCCTTTTTTTTGGAATTGGTTGATCCTAGCAAAATAGAAGTACGCTGCCTAAGCTCCATTTTGCTCCAAACCCTGAGCCAATGCGCCTTCTAGACCAACTTTATACCAATAGCCTTATGTTGGGTCAAGCAGACTTTTTAATATTTTAAAATTAATTGCCGATCAGTGTGTGCTAGCACTGGCGCTAGGTGCGGCATTTTTATCAGAACCGCTAGCCCGATTAAACTCTTCTTCACTGAAAGCTTTCGGCTTATCTTGCAGCGCGATATCCAGCACCTCGTCGATCCACTTCACCGGGCATATCTCAAGGTCTGCTTTAATATTGTCCGGTATCTCCTTTAAATCGCTGGCATTATCATGTGGAATGATCACGGTACGAATGCCGCCACGGTGTGCTGCCAGAAGCTTTTCCTTGAGTCCACCGATCTTTAGCACCTGCCCGCGAAGGGTTATTTCACCCGTCATAGCAACATCTGAGCGCACGGGAATGCCGGTTAAAACCGAGACCAATGTTGTGCACATGCCGACACCAGCCGATGGCCCATCTTTGGGGGTTGCACCTTCGGGAACATGGATATGCAAGTCGTTTTCATAATAGAAGTCTTTACGAATACCCAGCGCCATGGCGCGACTGCGCACCACGGTCAATGCTGCCTGAATTGACTCTTGCATAACGTCGCCCAGCGAGCCAGTCTTAATCACTTTGCCTTTACCCGGAATAGCCGAGGATTCAATGGTTAGCAGTTCACCGCCTACCTGAGTCCAGGCCAAACCTGTCACCTGGCCTATCTGGTTTTCTGCTTCGGCACGGCCATAGTCAAATCTGCGTACACCCAACATGTCTTCCAGCTGCTCAGGGCCCACAACGTCACTAGAGCGCTTGTCTTCGCGCACATGTTTGGTAACGGTCTTACGGCATATCTTGGCAATATCTCGCTCTAAACCTCTTACACCAGCTTCTCTAGTGTAATAGCGAATCGCATCCTTTAGGGCATCTTCGGTAATATCCAGTTCCGGGTCTTTAAGACCATTGGCCTTGCGCTGCTTAGGTACTAGGTATTTCTCGGCAATCTGCACCTTTTCATCTTCGGTGTATCCGGGAATACGAATCACTTCCATACGGTCTAAAAGGGGGCCCGGAATATTCATCGAGTTAGCTGTACAGATAAACATCACCTCTGAAAGGTCATAGTCCACTTCCAGATAGTGGTCATTGAAGGTGTGATTCTGTTCTGGATCCAACACCTCCAACAGAGCAGATGCCGGATCACCACGGCTATCCATGCCCATCTTGTCAATCTCGTCGAGCAGGAATAATGGATTCTTGGTGCCAACCTTTGACAGTTTCTGAATCAGCTTGCCTGGCAGTGAGCCAATATAGGTTCTGCGATGGCCACGAATTTCTGACTCATCGCGTACACCACCGAGGCTCATACGAACAAATTTGCGCCCTGTTGCTCGCGCAATAGACTCACCCAACGAGGTCTTGCCCACACCTGGAGGGCCCACTAAGCAAAGTACGGGGCCCTTAAGCTTTTTGACACGCTTTTGTACGGCCAAAAACTCCAGAATTCGCTCCTTCACTTCCTCCAAACCATGATGATCCAGATTCAGGGTAGTTTCCGCTTCTACTAGATTGTGCTTTACGCGGGTACGATTTTTCCAGGGCACCCCAATCATACAATCGATATAGTTGCGCAACACCGAGGCCTCAGCTGACATTGGCGACATCATTTTAAGCTTGGCCATTTCCGACTGAGCTTTCTCCAGTGCTGCTTTAGGCATGCCCGCCTCTTCAATTTTCTTGTCCAGCAGATCCAGCTCGGAGACACCTTCATCAATATCACCCAGCTCTTTTTGGATCGCTTTCATCTGTTCGTTGAGATAGTACTCGCGCTGGCTCTTTTCCATCTGCTTTTTGACGCGGCCACGAATACGCTGCTCTATCTGAAAGATATCAATTTCTGATTCCATCAGGCTCATCAGATGTTCAAAACGCTCAGTAAGATCTGCTATCTCGAGAACATCCTGCTTTTGCTCCAAATTTAATGTCATATGCGAGGCGATTGTGTCGGCCAGGCGGTTGGCATCCTCGATGCCGCTAACGGTGGTGATAACTTCGGCTGGAATTTTTTTACTCAGGTTGACGTACTGCTCAAACAGCGAGAGCGTTGAGCGCATCAGCGCATCCGCCTCCTGCTCATTAAGCTCACCGCCGGCAAGCTCGGCCGCACCGCTCTGCATAAAGGCTTCGCCTTCAACAGGCTCGGCAAGGCTTACTCGCTTAATCCCTTCGACTAGCACCTTGAGTGTGCCATCTGGAAGTTTAAGCAGCTGCAGGATAGTGGCCAGAGTGCCCACTTCATAAATATCGGCAATACTGGGGTTATCTTCAGATGGCGTTTTCTGGGCGACTAGAACGATCTGTTTATCTGACTCCATGGCATGCTCTAGGGCAGTAATAGATTTTTCTCTGCCTACAAAAAGCGGAACAACCATATGCGGATAGACCACTACATCGCGCAATGGCAAGAGCGGATAAACAACCTTACTTAGATCAGTCTCAGTGGAGCCCATTATTACCTCAATGTCTATATATTCAGATTTAATACTGTACGCAGTGAATTTCGCATTAGCCTTTTATATTGGGACGGCTAGAGCAAAAACAACCTTTACTGCTTAAATAAGAGCATAAAAAAAGCGGCTTGCGCCGCTTCTTTGTTTAGCCCTCATCTGAGGCCATTTTTTTTTCCTGCTGTTCGTAGACCAGCAGCGGTTCATTCTCACCGTTGATGACCGAGCCATCAACAACAACCTTGACCACGTCGGGTTCTGAAGGGATCTTATACATGGTATCCAGAAGTATCGTCTCAAGAATAGAGCGAAGGCCTCGCGCACCTGTTTTGCGTTCAATCGCTTTATCGGCAATGGCATCGAGCGCATCGCGGCGCAGATCTAATTCAACATCTTCCATACCGAACAGCACCTGATACTGCTTGAACAGCGCATTCTTTGGCTCTACTAGAATATTAACCAATGCATCGCGATCCAGTTCTTGCAATGTCGCTACAACAGGCAGTCGACCAATAAACTCTGGAATCAGACCATAGCCAATTAAGTCGCTTGGCTGCACATCTAGTAAAGTTTCACCGATAGATTTGGAACTGTCTTTACTATTCACTTCAGCAGCGAAGCCAATACCTCCTTTCTCTGAACGGTCTCGAATCACTTTTTCCAAGCCGGAGAAGGCACCACCACAGACAAACAGAATATTGGCAGTATCGACCTGGAGGAATTCTTGCTGAGGATGCTTGCGTCCCTGTCTCTTATACACATCTGACGCTGCCGACGAGCGATCT
>CAJXVK010000072.1 GCA_913060735.1 uncultured Cellvibrionales bacterium | reverse complement strand
TACACTAGATCGCTCGTCGGCAGCGTCAGATGTGTATAAGAGACAGGTATTTATAGCGGTAACAAATTGTTTGTCGACTTCGGCAAAGGTCTTAGTTTCGGTTGTTTTTTTTTGTTCGGTTGCAGTCTGTTGGTCGCTCAGTTCGCCAATAAACAGATAGGCGTTAAGTTTGTAATAGACCACGGCAATACGGCTGTCAGGCCCTTTGTCTCCGCCAGGCAAAATACCACTAAATCCTTTAAGTCGGGCTGGGGCTATGGCTTTGCCGTCTTTTAACTGGGAAACCTTTAAGTAGTTGTATAGATATTCTTCGGGGCTCTGTGATGTGCGTGCTATGGGGCGCATTTTTAATACGGCAGTTTTATCCTGTGGTGCGCCACTGGCCATAAACGGGCTGGGGCTGGGGTTTTGTACCCAGTCTTTGGGGAAGTCAAAGCGCACTCTGAGACGCATATTGGAGAAGCGTTCTGGCTTTTTTTCTTTGGCGAGAAAGTTTTCGCCCCAGATTAATCCATCGGTTAATTGGCGGTAGCGGCTGGCGCCATTGTCGCGGGTTTTGGTGGACTTTACGGCATTGGCTTTACTAACGACGGTGCGCAGGCGGCTGTCGTTGCGCGGGTGACTGGAAAAAATACCATGGTAGGTCTGCTTCGATGCGCCCTTGGCCTTGGCGCGGTCTTTTTGCAATGTTTCATAGTCTTTCATAATCGATAACATACTGATCATTTCAGTGGGCGCATAACCCAGTTTGGCCATATATTCGGCGCCGGTTTCATCGGCTTCCAATTCATTGCGACGACCATGGCCACGGATAATAGAATTGGCATAGGCCATACCTGCTTCGTAGACTTCGTTGCTGCCCGACAGTACGGCGGCAATAGTTGATAGTATCTGCGCGCCGGTGGCTTTGCCCTCTTGGCCAGTGACATGTTTGCGGGTGATATGGGCTACCTCATGGGCGAGCACTGAGACCAACTGAGCTTCATTGCTAACATAATTAAGCAGGCCGCGATTGACGTAGACATAGTTGCCGCGAGTCGCAAAGGCATTCAGGTCTGGTGAATCGAGCAATGTGAAGGTGAATTCTTCACCCGCCATTTCTGATACTGCGACTATCTCTGCACCGAGCTTTTTAATATAGGCGTCTAGTTCTGGGTCATCATAGATAGCGGTGCCTTCGAGCACCTCTTTATAGATTTCTTCACCAGTAACGGCACTCCAAGCTGTCGGCGCAAGTACAAGACTCACACATAATGCGATGCTTGTGAGCATGGCGGTAATTATCTGGCGTCGAATATAAGGCATAGTATTAGACTATTTTCTGGGGTTGGTACTGCACTCATTGTGTCACCGAAAAAAAGTTTTTCAGCTGATTGCCCATGCTTGAGCAGGCATCACTTTTAACCGGTGTTAAAAATGGAATCGGTGCTACTGCGCCAATAAGATAGGAGGTGCCCTCTGAGTCAACTCGCAGGCGACCTTTCTCTGTGAGTTCATTTAGATCCCAGACAATGGCTTCGTACACTGATACCTTGTCCCATTGGGCAAAACCAAAACAGCCGCCGCCCCCTGGACCTATAGCGCAGCTGATAGAGCCTCCGGAATCTAGAGTTTCTGTGGATCCATCCAGCCATACCAGATAGCGCACATTGCGTTCATCCACCTGCGTTTTAACGCTGGCATCTTGCATTAATCGCTTAAGACGAGGCAGCCCTTTGGGCGCTGTGCGCGGTTCAAACCAGGGATAGATTGCGTCAATAAATTCTTGTTCCGGCAGTACCTGTATATCGGCACCGCGCATTTTATCGCCGACACAGCCAATAAACTCGCGATCAGTTTCATAGTGACCGGCGTCGCGGCGACCCAATACAACGACTCGCTCATTGGCATCTAATTCTATGGCCTCACCTGTGGGTCTATATTCGTCAATAGTGGTGGTTGCCGAGCAGCCGAAGAGGGCCAAAATAAATACTAAAGGGATCAATTTGATCGAGGATTTCATGGCGACACCTCTGCATTTTTAGCCTGCTGAATACTGTCTTGCTGTTGTCGCGCCCTTTTTTGCTCTTCGGCCGCCCAGTTATTTACCGCAGGGATACGGTAAAAGTCGAGCATCAGTTTGGCGCCAGCATCGCGCAGCGCGATAATGGCGGCCTCTTCAATGGCTGCGCTTTTTGATGCCATAAAGGCATCTGGGGTTTTGCCATAGGCGGGCATAAACCAGCTATCGATAGATTCGCCCTCTGCGGTTTCAAAATCCAGATTGTATTTGATCCATACTTCAAACACATTTAGGTAGTTTTCTGAGGGCGTGGAGACCTGCACTTCGCGCACTGAGGGAATAATAACCATTGCATTATCCGCGGTAATCTCTTCTCTGCTGGCAACAAATTCTAACGTGCTAAATAAACCGGCAAAGGCATTGCGCAGCAGACGCACCTGAGCGGCGCCAATATCGATCACTGTTTTTGCATTGGGTTTGGCGACATAGGTCGCGAAGCTGGGTTCAAATACCACAGCGGCACTCAATGCTTTTGGTTTTGCCAGTACCTGCGGAAACTCATTGGTTAACTGCACCGAGGCTGAGGAACTGCAACCCGACAGAATAACCAGGCTTATTATTGCGGCAAATGTTTTCATTTTTATTGTAAGCATAACTTATTACCCTTTAATTGAGGCTGTTTAAGCCGATAAAGGTTCCCCCGTTGTTGTAGCTAAGTTCGCGCATCAGTGCGGCAAATCTTATTGCCGATGCGCTAGGTGTGCCCCCAGGTGGAAAATGCACTGGAAAGCCAATGGCATGAATGCGTACTAAGCGCTTGGCGCCACGGTTGGCTCTATTGAGTTGATCAACGGCTTTAACCACATTGCGTATCGAGCGCCCCTGATAGTCATCGCCCAGGGTGTAGATACTGATCTTGCGCCCCGGTTTATAAAAAGTCTGAATTGCGGTGTTGATACCTTCTACCGGACTGGAGTTACTAAAAGGGGCCCAGGTGGCCAGTTTGTCGATTATGTTTTTACGTGTTTGCGGGCTGTCGGCGATCCACTGTTTTCGGTCGTTGTTAAACATGTACTGGCCCATATCATTGAGCACCTGAATACCTTTAACCTCTGGATAGATATCTAGAATATTAAGCATTTCTTTTTTGACTTTTTCCCAGGCGGCGGCCTGCATGCTGCCGGAGGTATCTATCACAAAAATAATATAGTCACTGTCTGCGGGGATACCGCCGACCAGCTGATTTTTCTGCTGAAATTCGGGGCCTAGCAGTCGTTCCATCTCTTCTGACAGCACTTGCAGTACCAGCTGTAGCTGTTCTTTTTCCCGCGACTGCGACTGTGACAGCTGATTGGATTGTTTGGAGACACTGGCGAGTTTTGCCTTGAGCCGAGCAATACGTTCGGTTAGCTCTGATAGCTGCTGTTTGCGCGATTGCAGTCGCTCATCTAGCACCACAGAATCGCCGCGGATCTTAAATAGGCGCTCCTGGTAGTCTTTTACCGATCCCATTAATTGATTCTCGGCCTCTTCCAATGCTGAGGGATCGCCGACGCGTGCTATCACCAGCAGCAATACGATAGCGCCGAAGCCACAGCTAATGACGTCGAGAAACGAGATGCTCGCTTCCTGTAGTTCTCGGCGCTGCTTTCTCATGGCCAGTCTCTGGATGGCGCGATAAAAGCGCCATTAGTATTGAGTGCGGTCTGCCAGAATAATGCGGCGGCTTCAGGGTCGCCTTCCATGGGAAATAAAATAGTATTGAGTGGCACGCCGCGAGGGAATTCTTTGATTGCCGCCAGGAAGTGTTTGCGACGCTGTTCGCCACTCACCATATATTTTCGCGGTGGATTCTTACCCTGGGTGGGCAGGCCATCGGTCAGTAAAAAGACATTGTCGGGGCGATTTTCAAAGTCGGCAATGGCGCCAAAGCCATTGGTTAAACTGGTCCCAGAACCGGGTGAATACTGTTTAAGTCCGGCAATTGCATCTTCCATCGCCAGCGAGTCTGCGGCATCTAACCACTCGCCTTCAGATCCGGTGAGGGCGGCCTGAGCCTCGGTATTAAATACATAGATTTGAAAGCGGCTGCTCGCAGGTAGTTGTGCTACCAGCCATTCGACGGTGCGCAATGTCCACTGCCATTTTGGCGACTGCTTTTTCTGTTCGTCATTCATATTGCGTCGACGCACAGCATTGACCACGGTATCGGCGAGCATGCTGGCGGAGCCGTCGACTAATATCAGTACCCGCTCTCCGCCTAGTTTAAGGCCGGTAAGGTATTGGCGATTACCATCGCCGAGAAATTCGCGCACCTTGTCACCAAACTCCACTTCTTCCATCTGTGCGGTTTCATCTTCGAGCTGTTCGACCTGACGACGTAGTTTATCCAGGTCATTGGGATCGGCCTGAATACTTTTTTCGGTTTCTTGCAGGTCGGTTAGTACCCGATCTGAAAGACCCTGTGCCTCAACCAATTCCAAGGTTATTTCTTCAAGGCTATTTAGCAGTTGGGTTTTTTTTGCCTCTGCCTGACGAATATCCATCTGCAGTAAATCGACTTCGGCGGAGAGTCGCATATCTGGTGTTTGGATTTCGGTGGCATTGTGACGAAGAATTAAAAACAGCAGAGTAACCGCGCCAAAGCCGCAGGCCATAATATCCAAAAAAGATAAACTGAAGGCTATATTGCGACGCTTCTTAGGCATTGCTGACCTCGATCAGTGTGAGTCTGTGACCGGCGATAATCAGTGGTTGGCCCGGTTCGCACTGGCTGGGTACCTGTATATCAATACTGGTCGACTGATGCATTATGCGTAGCTGATGATCTTCAATAACGGCTACAAATGTCGCTTTGTTATCTATGCTATTGGCTAGCTGTAGCTGATTGTCTTGCACGGTAATGCTGAGCGGTTTATCCAGTGGCCAAGCATGATCCTGAAATAGCAAATGGGTTGCGCAACGCCCCTTTACTTTGCTTTTGTTAATTTTTTTATCAGTGGTTTTTAACTCAGTAATTCTATGCAATGTACTGCTACTGGAAACTATTTGTTGCTGCGCCCTAAGGCAGTTGTCGACGCCACTGGTTTGCGGCATAACCTCGGCTTTGGCAAATCTTGGCAGTATGGCTGGAATTAAATTGGCACTATGAGCAAAGCTGATTTTAGCATTTGGATGTTTTTCAATAATGGCATTGAGGCTGGTCAGCCGCTGCTCAATGATCTCGCCGATCTGCTGTTTGCGCAATATCAGCGGCAGCTCTCCGCGCGGGGAGGGCAGGTTAACTGAAATCTCATTCTTCCAGCCGAGTTGCATTAACCAACTGGGAAGATGGTCGTAGATCGCCTGTTCACCTTCTGAGGTATGCAGCGGATCATGGCGGTAATCGTCAATTAAGCGATCACTAATATGGCGGGCGACGCCGTTATACAGATACATAATGCCGAGATCTGGAATAACCTCCTGATTGCTGACGGCGACTGTACCATTGGTGTTACTGATTAGGCTGACCACAGACTGTTGAAGCTGCAAGTCGATCAATAAGCTCTCTTGCTGTGTCTGCAGACCGGTTGCCAGGGCGCTATCGATAATCCCATCAACCTGCACTGGAACGGCCTGCGCCAAACCGAGCAGTAGGGCGAGTTGGTCATCGGTAAAACAGCCGGGGACTGCCAGTATGATATTGCTCGGTGAGCCGATACTTTCGAGCATATGCTTAATTTGGGCATAGGCGATATCGCCATGGTGTCGCGCCCAGTTTTGTTTTCTCGGCAGTGGCAGCTGGTTGAGTTGTCGCCAGTATTGATTAAAGCTATTTTGTGGATTGCTCCAGGCTGTGCCTCGCGCGCTATCACCGCTTTCGATACCGGTGGCGGTGAGCCGCGCAAAGCCAGGTTCAATATGGGATTGACCCTCTTCTGACAGGATCAGCAGAGCCTGGTCATTTAACTCTAGGATAGCGACTGCCATGCTTTATTTCGCTTTTAAAAAGCGCAGTAAGTTATTTTCGCAGTAGGACTGTGAGTCGAGCACTAGGCGCTCTTGAGAGAGCTGGAGCTGGTGCATAAAAAACATCACTACCATACTGATTAGCAGGGCAATAAAGGTCGAGTTAAAGGCTACCCCGAGGCTGCTGGTAACGCCCGCGATATCGCCAGCAATGGCTTCATGAGCCTGTCCTAGAGCGGCACCAATACCACGTACTGTGCCGATAAAGCCAATTGATGGAATGGCCCAGGTTATGTAGCGCACCATGGATAGCTCGGAGTCGAGGCGATCATTCTCGGTATCACAGACACTGGTGACGGCTTCGGTGGCAAACTGCACACTTTCGGTAACCTGAAATCTAGTCAGTGCGGTGTGTAGTGCTCTGGGTAGTAGATAGCTGCGCTGTTCATCGGGCAGCGACTGTAGTGGTCTGGTGAGCTGCGAGGAATCATCAGGTAGTACTCTGGAGCCTTCTGCTATGGATATCAGCGGTTGGGCCAGCATACGCTGTTCACGAATGGTAGTGCGGGTTTTGTAGCCCATAATGGCCAGTGACCAAAACATAAGAATAAAACAGGCTTCCTGCTCGAGGTCTTTAATCACAATAAAGAATGAGCGCGGCACCTGATACTCTTCCCCAGCGGCGACCATTTCAGCATGGTGGCGAATGGTGCTGTCGGCATTGGGGCGAACCACGGTAACAAAGATGGTATGTACAATAATGATGGCCAGTAGCAGGGCAATCAGCTGGAAGAACATCTCGTTGCTGGCGCGGTTGGTTGAAGTATTCATAGTCTGGTCCTGTTACTCAATTAGGTTAAATATCTGAGGGCAGAGGCACGGGAAAGTCCTCGGATATTTCTTCGCTGGGTTTAAAGTCACTGTCACTGGCCGATTCTTCAGTGGTTTCCGCGGTTGGCTCTCTAGTACTGGTGGCAGGCTTGTCATCCGTTATTGGTTCTGGGTCAGTAGACTCCTGAGCTAATACTAGCGGGGGTAAAAACAGCAGGGCGATTAAAAAGGCTCTCATGGTTTGGCTCCTGCGCTATCTACATAACGGGCGATTCTAAAGCCTACATCCAGACGTCCATCGATGCCAGCCTCGCGATAACTTAGGCGCAGCTCGGTGCGCGACCCCAGTGCCCAGCTGGCGCCGCGAATAACATGCCGGGTTCCTGTTGATGGACCTGTTGGATCCAGCACTGCATCGCCGCGGCTGGGACGCACGTCATAATAATCATTGACCCACTCTGCAACATTACCGCTCATATTGTAGAGACCTTTGTGATTGGCTTTAAAGCTGCCAGTCTTTGCTGACACTGGTGTTTTGTCGTTGTAATTAGCAATGGTAAAGGTGAGGAATCTGGACGCGCTTTGGTCAGCGTAGTTGTCAGTGACTACCATTGGGGGGTAGAGGTCATTGGTCCAGGGAAATATTTTACTGTTGCCATTGGCATCGATTCTTGCAGCCCAGGCCCATTCGGCCTCGGTGGGCAGGCGGTAACCATGGGCATCCCAGTTGAAACCACTGATCACGCCCGCTTCCAGCAAGTAGAACTGCGGTAGACCCTCGCGTTTGCTCAGCCAGTTACAGTACAGGGCGGCATCTTCCCAACTCACTTTAACGGCGGGCTGTTGGTCCATATCCAATGACTGACCCCTGAGTGCTGAGGAGCTATGGCTGGCTTTCCAGCGTCGCAATTCGGCGTTGCTGATTTCTTTGGTACCCAGATAAAAGGGTCTCTGCAAGCTTACGCTGCGCTCTGCTTCATTAGCTCTGCGTCCCGGTTGACGGCGCGGTGCGCCCAGGGTGAAGCTATCGTCAGGGCGGAACAATTTTAAAAGCGAGCCAACTGAGCTCTTCACCGCTGGCGGGCGAGATGCCCAGTAGGCCTGCTGTAATGTAAGCAAATTAATCTTTAGCGCCTGCTCATGGCCGGGTCTTGGGGTGATGGTTAATGATTTTGTTTCATAGCCCTCTTTTTGAATACTGACGCTATGGGGTTTTGCGGTGAGTGATAGGGTTCGACTGCCACTACCCTGATTGCGATTGTCGACCAAAATTTGTGCATCGGCCGGACTAACGGTAAAGGCAATGCTACCTATATTGGGAACCAGATTAATCGCTAGTTCCGAGGTTTTTTCTGGTTGCACCTGGGTTAATTGGCTGGCCTTTAAATACCCCTCTAAGAATAACTCAACACGGTGTTGGGTAAATGGCGCCAGGGCGACTTCCACTGGGGTGGTGCCAAGGAATTTATTATTGATGGTAACGCTGGCATTGGAGGGGGAGCTGTCGATCTGCAATGTGCCATCGGCAACAATCAACGCAATGGGTGGTTGCTGAGCGCTGGTGCCGGCTTTAACCGAGACTTGCTGCGTATAAGTTTTATAGCCTGCAAGGGTTACCTTGAGTTGACTGCCAGTTTCTAATACCTCTGCAGTGACTGGGGTCTGGCCGATTAAACGCTCATCAATATACAGCTCGGCACCTGCGGGGACGGTGGTGAATTGCATCTGTCCCCAGGCTGGCAGGAGGCTGATATTAAGCGACTGGGTTTTATCCAGGCCATCGATATCAATTTCTTGCAGCAGTGGAAAGTAGCGATACTTGTTAAATTCCAGCTGGTGAGAACCTCGGCTAATGCCTTCGATAGTGCCAGGAACTGTCCCAGCGGATTGGCTGTCGACACTGACTTTGATGTTCTCCAGCTCTGAGGTTACCAATAGATTGCCGGGCAGTGGCTGGAGCTCAAGTTTAAGCTCTTGAGTGGCATCGTCACCCACGCTGATGGACTCAAGTAGCGGATAGTAGCCTATGGCGTTGGCGGTGATATCGTAGTCACCACGTAGAAGTAGATAGTTATCGCCGATATTAAATGACAGACCGCTTATCTCAATGTCCGCGGTGCTGGGCTCTGTTTGAAAGATAACTGCGCGAGCCATAAATAGGTAAGCCATAATAATAATGCCGACACCAGCAAGCACGGTGAGGGTGAGCATACCGGGGGATAGTGGCAGACCACGCTTGGCGTCATTGCCATCCAAGGGGGTGAAATCGGTTGCTAAAAGTGGATTATTGTCGGGCATAGTATTTCAGGTACTGTTTTATTATTGTTTATTAAACTGGCACTGTTCTGATTTTAGTCTTAGTGGCACTAGTTTGTTCCCTAAACTGTTGGGCTCCATTTATAACTGTTTGTTAGATATTTTTCGTTGCAGTTAGATAATATCTAAATAGCCTCGCTACAGCTTACCAGTATTGGGTCTGGCATTGGTTCTCCAGTAATAGTGAATTCAACTCGCACATCTCGATAGCCCAATCGCTTGCCGGCGGCAATATAGCGTCCGGGCTTTAGTAGTACGGAGATCTGCTTAAAGGCGCCCAACTTCTTAACGCGAAACAATGTTACCTCAGTCAGGCTGTCGGACTGTAGTACCACATCTATCGAGGTGCGTGACTGGCGCAATGTTTTATCCAACTCGGCTATTTGTTGTTTTAATACTGGGCCGGGCTTGGCAATGCCTGTGGCATCTTTAAGCAGACGTTGGGCGCTGTTATACACTGAGGTCGAGGCCAGTTTTAGTGGGTCCGCGAGTATTTTATTAATCTGACTGTCGAGACTGGCGCGCACATTGACGGTAATGGTACGTACCCTGGCTGAGGTGAGGGAGGGGTCGGTAGCGAGCAGGGATTGATAGATATCCAGTGCCTGCTGCCATTGTTCGGCGCTTTCATGGTCACTGGCTCGCTGCATCTGCCGGCTCACCATTATCTGTGATTGACGTGTTTTAACCTGAGACAATGCCTGGGCAACTGAAGGATGGTTAGTATAGACAGTGCCAGCCAAAGCAAAGGCCTGATTGGCAGCGGCAAAGTTATCTTGATCCAGAGCACTAAAGCCATCGCTCATGGCGCTGCGAAAGCGCTCCTCTGTTATGGCCTGTTGGGTAGATTTGAGCGCTGTTGCCGTTCGAAGATGCTGGTTATCGAGGTTTAGTGCTTTCTGGTAGGCATCCTCAGCCAAGCTGAGTTGCTTACTTGCTAGCAGTTTATCGCCAGCCTTGAGCTGCTCAACAACCTGAGGCAGTGCCGCAGCACGCAGTTCAAGCTGTTGTGACTGCTGGTTTTGCGGTGCTATTGCCATGGCGATGCTGGCCGCTTCTGCGGCTATGGTAATGTCAGTTTGTGCGGCACTTTCAATTGCCTCGATACCTCTGGCCAGTGCCTTGGCTAAAGTTTCCTGACCCAGCTGCTCTAGGCTATTTAATTGCGCCAGTGATTGCTGGTAGCTAGCGAGTGATTCGCGGTATTCGCCGTAGCCGTACTGGTCATCACCCCGCGCTATCAATGCGATGGCCTGACGAAATTCAAAGTCGGCCCAGCTTTCAATACTCTGATTCTGTCTCTTATACACATCTGACGCTGCCGACGAGCGATCTAG